>JACCXG010000503.1 GCA_013697225.1 Acidobacteriota bacterium | reverse complement strand
CCGTTCGGCCGGCGGAATACGTATCGCGTGAGCCTGGCCTTCTCGCAGAACCTGTACTCAGGGGGGCGCATTGGCGCGCAGTCTGCCATCGCCACCGCCGGTGTCGATGCGGCGGAGCTCAACTTCTCGTCCGCCCGCGCGCAGCTGCTGCTCGACGTGGTCCGCGCGTACTACGATGCCGCCCTGGCGGATCGCCTCGTCGAGATCGCTGAAGGGACCTACCGGCAGGCCGACGCCACCCTGGCGCAGACGCGCCTCGGCTACGAGACGGGGAGCCTGCCCGAGTTCGAACTGCTGCGCGCGCAGGTCACCCGGGACAATCTCCGCCCCGATACCATCCGGCGGCAGTCCCAGCGCGATATCGCGCTGCTGCGGCTGAAACAGTTGCTCGACATCCCTGCAGCCGAACCGGTGGTGCTGACCACCGCGCTCGATGACGATGCCCTGCCGGCACCCGCGCCATTTGCGGCCGGCATTCTGACGACCGTGAGCGACAGGACCACGGACCTTCCCCGCACCGCCGTCAGGCAGGCCGAGACAGGCGTGCGGCAGGGCGAGGCCGCCGTTGACGTCGCCCGCTCGCAGCGTCTGCCTTCCGTCAGCGTCACGTCGGCCTACGGAGAAGTGGCATACGCCGCCGTTCCCTGGTTCCCCGATTTCCGCCGCAACTGGACCGTCGGCGCCATCGTGCAGATGCCTATCCTCACCGGAGGCCGTCTTCGCGGCGACGAGGTCGTGGCCCGTGCCAACGTCGATGAGGCGAGGGCCCGCCTCGAGCAGACGCGCGAGCTCGCGGTCCTCGACACCGAAACCGCACTGGAAGAGCTGAAGGCCTCACAGGCTGCGTGGGAGGCCAGTGCAGGCACCGTGAGCCAGGCTGGGCGTGCCTACGAGATCGCCGAGCTCCGCTACCGCGAGGGGGTCTCGACACAGCTCGAGTTGAACGACGCCCGTCTGCTGCTCGTCCAGGCTCAGGCAAGCCGCGCCCAGGCCGCACGCGACCTCCAGGTCGCCCGTGCACGGGTGGCACTACTGCCGGACCTGCCGATTGGCACGATGCCCGCATCCCCGCAGGGGGGCCCTCCACCTGCGCAACAAGCGCCGCAGGGGGGACCAGCCCCTCCCGCTCTCGCTCAGCCCCAGCGGGCACAAGGTGGATTCGGAGGAGAACGTCAGTGATTCTGTCGACGAAACGGAGCGTGCACATGTGGCGGCGATCGACGCCCATGGGTCTGCTCGTACTTGTGCTCGGGGCCTGCCTCACGGCCGGTTGCAATGGCGAGCCCGATGAGATCGAGGCGGCTTCGCCGGCTCCGATTCAGATTGGTGCGGAGAGCGTGGCACGTGCCACGAGGGAAGAGATCCGGACAGGTCCGCTCGTCTCAGGACAGCTCGTCGCGGAGCGCAACGCAACAGTGCGCGCCGAGGCCGGCGGCTCGGTCGTGCAGACGACGCTCGAGGCTGGCCAGCCTGTCAGGAAGGGCACCGTGCTGGCGCGCATCGACGCACGCGATCTCGCCGACAACGTGTCGTCGTCCGAAGTGGCGGTCCGTTCCGCGGAAAACGCGCTGGAGCTTGCCCGGAGCGAGTTGCGCCGGACCGAAGCGCTTGTTGCCGGAGGGGCACTCGCGCAGCGCGACCTCGAAGGGGCGCGGAACACCGTCGCGAACGCCGAATCACAACTGGCCGCAGCGAAGGCCCGAACCTCGACGGCGCAGGCCCAGCTCGGGAACACGGTCGTACGGGCGCCGATAGGCGGAGTGATCAGCGCCAAGACGGTGAACACGGGAGATGTCGTGACCCCCGGGACGGCGCTGTACACGATCATCGACCCCACGAGCATGCGCCTCGAGGCATCCGTGCCCTCTGAGCAGATTGGATCCGTGCGCGTTGGACTGCCGGTGCAGTTCACGGTCCGCGGGTACCAGGCGCAATCCTTTACCGGGAGGGTCGAGCGGATTAGCCCGTCCGCAGATCCGGTGACGCGCCAGGTCCCCATCTGGATATCGATCCCCAAAGGCAACGAGGGATTGATTGCCGGCCTGTATGCAGAGGGGCGAGTCGAGACCGAACTGCGTCAGGCGATCGTCGTCCCGGGAAACGCCATCGACGCGACCACCGGAACGCCTGCGGTGACCCGCGTTCGCGACGGCAGGGCCGAGCGCGTCGAGGTGAAGACCGGGATACGCGACGGCGACACGGAGCGGGTCGAGATCACCGCCGGCCTCGCCGACGGAGACATGGTGCTGGTTGGTGCAGCGCGGGGCGTCACGCCGGGCACACCGGTGGCGGTGGGCAGGTAAGGCATGTGGATTTCTGATTTCGCGATCCGCCGGCCGGTCATCACTGTCGTCACGATGCTGGCGCTGGCGGTGTTCGGGGTCGTGGCACTCCTGAACCTGGACACAGACGAGTTCCCCGACGTGCAGCCGCCGATCGTGGCGATTGCCGTCCCCTATCCCGGCGCCTCCCCCGACAGCGTCGAACGCGAGGTCGTGGACCCGATCGAGGAGGCCGTCTCCGGCATCAGCGGCGTCAACAAAATCAACTCGTCATCCCTCGACGGCTTCGCCACCATCATCGTGGAGTTCGTCTTCGAGAAGGATCTCCAGGAAGCAACGCAGCAGATCCGGGACGAGATCTCCGCGCGGCGAAACGATCTGCCGCAGGAAATGGAGGAGCCGATCCTCACTCGATTCGACCCCGCCAACCTGCCCATCGTCTCGCTGACCCTCGCCTCTCCAAATCTCACGGGCGCCGAGCTGACGTCTCTCGCGGATCCGGGGATCACGCGGCAGCTGCGAGGGCTGCGGGGAGTGGCACAGGTCAACGTCGTGGGGGGCATCGAACAGGAGATGACGGTGGCGCTCCGGCCGGCGGCGCTCCAGGCCGCCGGGATCGGCATCGCGCAGGTGGTGCAGAGCCTGCAGGCGCAGAACCTCGCGGCCCCGGTCGGGCGCCTGACCGGCGACCTCGACGAGCGCACCATCCGGCTGCGGGGCCGTCTCGAGAACCCGGAGGACTTCGAGCGGCTCGTCGTGGCCGAACAGGGGGGCCGCCTGGTCAGGCTCGGCGATGTCGCGAATGTCTTTGCCGGAACGGAGGAACAGCGGTCCGCGGCGGTGTTCAACGGCGAAGCCGCGGTGGGCGTGGACGTGGTCAAGTCGAAGGGCTACAGCACGACGTCAGTTGCGGAGAACGTGCGGCGCACGGTCGAGACGATCCAGCAGACGCTCCCCGAAGGTGTCTCGCTGCGCATCGTGCGTGACGCGGGCACGCGCGTCGAGAACTCGGTGGACAACGTCAAGGAAGCACTCGTCGAGGGGGCGGTGCTGACGGTCATCGTCGTGTTCCTGTTCCTGAACTCCTGGCGCTCCACGGTGATCACCGGCCTCGCGCTGCCGGTTTCGGTGCTGGCCTCGTTCATCGCCGTCCTCGCGTTCGGCTTCACGCTCAACACGATGTCGCTCCTCGGGCTCTCCCTCGCGATCGGGATCCTCATAGACGATGCCATCGTGGTGCGGGAGAACATCGTCCGGCACGTCGAGATGGGGAAAGACCACTTCACGGCGGCGCACGAGGGCACCGCTGAAATCGGACTTGCCGTCGCCGCGACGACATTCTCGATCGTTGTCGTCTTCATCCCTATCGCGTTCATGGGAGGGGTCGCCCAGCAGTGGTTCGCGCCATTTGCGCTGACGATTGCCTGCTCGGTGCTGGTGTCGCTGTTCGTGTCCTTCTCGCTGGACCCGATGCTGTCGGCCTACTGGCCGGATCCGCACGTCCCCCCAGAGCGGCAGTCATGGATCACACGGGTGCTCACCCGGTTCAACCACTGGTTCGACCGGCAGGCGGAGCGCTACAAGCGGGTCATCGGGTGGGCGCTGGATCACCGGTGGTCGATGGTGGGGCTCGCGGCCGCAACATTCGTAGCTGCGCTGGCGCTCCCCGCGTTCGGGGTGATTGGCGGCAGCTTTTTCCCGGTGCAGGACGTCTCCGAGTTCACGATCGTGATCGAGACGCCCCCCGGGTCGAACCTGGAGTACACGCAGCTCAAAGCGGAGGAAGCCGCACGGCTCGCCAGGGCCAGGCCGGAGGTCGCCTATACGTATACGACCATTGGCGGGCAGACAGGCGCTGTGGACGACGGGTCGGTGTACGTCCGCCTGAAACCCCGGGCGGAGCGCACGAGGCACCAGGAAGAGGTCTCGACGGAGATGCGTGCCGAGCTGGCAAGGCTCGGCGGGGTTACGGCCTCCATCAGCACCGGCGGCTTCAACAACCAGAAGCAGATTCAGCTGCAGCTGCGCGGGCCGGACAAGGACGAACTCTCGAAGCTCGCCGAGGCTGTCGCAGCGGAGGTACGGCAGGTGCGCGGCGCGGTCGATGTGGGGCTGTCGACACGCGGGCAGAAGCCTGAGCTGGACGTCCGCGTCGACCGCGGGATGGCCGGCACGCTGGGCGTCACCGTCGGTCAGATTGCGCAGTCGCTGCGTGTGGCTTTCGCGGGGGTGGACGCGGGGGACTGGCTGGACCCGTCGGGAGAGACGCGGGACGTCACGGTGCGGCTCGAGCCCGAGGCGCGCGGCCGCATCGCCAGCCTCGAAGCGCTGCCGATCACCCTTACGGCCCCCGGAACCGGTGGCCCCCGCGTCATTCCCCTCGCTCAGGTGGCGACGATCACGAGCAGCCTCGGCCCGGCACGGATCGATCATCTCGATCGCGATCGGGTGATCTCCGTGCAGGCCAACACCGAGCGGCGGTCGCTCACCGAAGTGATGACCGACGTCGAGGCGAGGCTCGCGGGGATTGTCATGCCGCCCGGGTACGACATGACGCTCGGCGGCGAGACCGCCGATCAGCAGGAGGTCTTCGGCCGCATCCTGACGTCGCTCGCCATCGCCATCATGCTGATGTATCTGGTGCTGGTGATGCAGTTCGGGTCATTCCTCGACCCGCTCGCGATTCTGCTGTCGCTGCCGCTTTCCCTCATCGGGGTAATGCTCGCGCTCCTGCTGACCGGGTCCACGCTGAACATCATGAGCATGATCGGCGTGATCCTGCTGATGGGCCTCGTCGCCAAGAACGCCATCCTGCTGATCGACTTCGCCAAGTGGTCCGAAGAAGAGGGGATGGATCGGCGGGAGGCGATCATCGAAGCCGGCCGTGTGCGGCTCAGGCCCATTCTGATGACGACCTTCGCGCTGATCGCCGGGATGGTGCCGGTCGCGCTCGGTATCGGCGAAGGGGCCGACTTCCGCGCGCCGATGGGGCGGGCGGTGATTGGAGGGGTGATCACGTCCACGGTCCTGACCCTGCTCGTGATCCCCACGATCTACGAGATCCTGGCCGACTGGCGTGACGGACTGATGGCGCGGGTACGCGGCGCGGGCACCGTGCCGCACCGCGAGCCGCCGCCCCTTCCTGCGCCAGCCCAGCGAT
>JACCXG010000474.1 GCA_013697225.1 Acidobacteriota bacterium | reverse complement strand
AGACAGCGCTCACCCTCAGCCATCCCGACAAAGCGCTCACGTTTCGAAATCTCGGCTGGACCGGCGACAACGTGTGGGGAGAGGCCCGCGCGTATTTCGGCAAGCCGCCCGAGGGATACCTGGATCTCCTGAAGTTCGTGGACCTGACCAAGCCAAACGTCATCCTCGTGGGGTATGGCGCCAACGAGTCCTTTTCGGGCCAAGGCGCGCTCGAAGGCTTTCTCGAGCAGTACCGCACCCTCCTCGCGGACCTCGGCACCCGCACGAAACGGATCGTCCTGTTGACCCCGCTGCCGGCCGACGCCGCAACATCACCCCTTCCGGCCCCGCAGGTCCACGAGCGAAACCGGGTGCTCGCCCGGTACAGTGAGGGCATCAGCTCGCTGGCGCGTACGCTCCACCTGCCGGTCATCGATCTCTACAAGACGATGCTGACCGTGAACGAGCGGAGGGGGTCGGAATCGCTGTTCGAGCGGGGCATCCACCTGACGGAGGCGGGCTACGCGGCCGCCGCCGACGAGATCGCACGGCGGATGACCGAAGCGCCCGCGGCAGAGGGCTTCGCCGCGGCCTGGCGTCGAACGGGCGCCCCCGGGCTGGCCTCGGCCCCGGAGCCGTGGCAGGCGATCCGCCGGCTGGTCGTTGAGAAGAACGACCTGTTCTTCCACCGCTGGCGTCCGGCGAATGTCACATACCTGTATCTGTTCAGGCAGCGCGAGCAGGGTAAGAACGTGGTGGAGATTCCACGGTTCGACCCGCTGGTGGAGGCGAAGGAGCAGGAGATCTTCAAGCTGAGGAAGGGACTGGAGCGACAGCGATGAACCTCGCCCGTGGATACACGCCGCTCGCTGTGACACTGTGCCTGTTCGTCCTTGCCGAACCAGGACGGCCGGTATCGGCGCAGCGGGGCCTGACGAACATTCCCGATCCGGATCCCGCAACCCAGCGTGCGGCGCTCAAGCCCGCGGAGGGATTCGAGATCAACCTGTTCGCCTCCGAGCCGCAGATCAGCAAGCCGATCCACATGAACTTCGATGCGGCGGGGCGGCTCTGGGTTGTGGGATCGCCGCTGTATCCGCAGATCCGGCCTGAGCAGCGCGCTGGTGACAAGGTCTACATCCTGAAAGACACAGACGGCGACGGCACAGCTGATTCGGCGACGGTGTTCGCCGAGGGGCTGCTCATTCCAACAGGCATCCTGCCGGACGACACCGTTCCGCACCTGGCGGCCTACGTCGCCAACTCAACCGAGCTGCTGTACCTCGAGGACACCACCGGTGACGGTGTCGCCGACAGATCCACCGTCGTCCTTGCCGGGTTCGGTACGGAGGATACGCACCACCTCATTCACACGTTCCGGTGGGGCCCCGGGGGGCACGTCTACTTCACGCAATCGATTTACATCCACTCGCACGTCGAGACTCCGTGGGGCGTGGAGCGGCTGCTTGGGGGGGGCGTCTGGAAGTTCCACCCTGACACCGTGCGGCTCGAGGTCTTCACGCGCGGCGGCGTCAACATGTGGGGGCATCACTTCGATCGTTATGGCCAGTCGTTCATGACCGACGGCGCGTTTGGCGAGGGCATCACCTACGCCTTTCCCGGCGCCGCATACGAGGCGGCGGTCGGGGCCGAGCGCCTGCTGAAGGGGCTGAATCCCGGTCAGCCGAAGCAGTCGGGACTCGAAGTCATCTCCGGCCGGCACCTGCCCGAGCGCTGGCGGGATCGTTTCCTCACCAATGACTTCCGGGGCAACCGGGTGAATTCGTTCAGCCTGGAGGACTCGGGATCCGGCTACCTGTCACGGCAGACCGAGGACCTCGTCACCTCGACGCACGTGGCCTTCCGTCCGGTGGACGTGAAGATGGGGCCCGACGGCGCTATCTACATCGCGGACTGGTACAACCCGATCATCCAGCACGGCGAGGTGGACTTCCGCGACACGCGGCGCGACGCGTCGCACGGGCGGATCTGGCGGATCTCGGCGACCGGGCGTCCGCCGGTCGCCATGCCGGATCTGGAGCGCGCCTCCGTGCCGGAGCTGCTCGAGGCGCTGGCCTCACCTGAGGGCTTCACGCGCGAGCGCGCCAGGCCGCTGCTCAAGCGCCACGGTGCGGAGGCCGTGCTGCCGGCGCTGCGGGGGTGGGTGAAGAACCTCGATCCAAAAGACCCTGCTCACGCCCCCCTCTTCCTCGAGGCTCTGTGGGTTGCCCAGTGGCTGAATGCGCCTCAGCCCGACCTGCTCGACATAGCGCTCGGGCTGGAGGACTTCCGCGTGCGCGCGGGGGCCGTCCGCGTGGCTTCCGACTGGGCCGCGCGGCTGGACAACCCCTCGGAGCGTTTCCGCCGCGCGGTGAACGATCCGCATCCACGGGTGCGTCTCGAAGCGGTGAACGCGCTGCGGCTCCTCGGCACGGCCGAGGCCGCCCGGACCGCTGCGCTCGCCACCGATCACCCCACGGATACGAACGTAGACTATGCACTCTGGCTGACGCTGCGGGAGCTTGCCGACGAGTGGCTGCCGCGCGTCGCAGAGGACCCTGACTACTTCGGCGGCGACCCCGGACGACTGATCGTGGCCCTGCGCAGCGC
>JACCXG010000411.1 GCA_013697225.1 Acidobacteriota bacterium | reverse complement strand
GGTAACAGAGAACTGTCCACCGCCAGCGCCATCAACAACATGCACGCCCCCGACATCAGGACGTCCCTTCCGGGCCCCAGGGCGAAGGCGATCATCGACCGCGACGCGCGGTACGTGTCCCCGTCGTATACGCGCGACTACCCGTTCGTGATTGCGCGAGGGGAAGGAGCGGTCGTCGAGGATGTCGACGGCAACAGGTTCATCGACTGTGCGGCAGGCATTGCCGTGAACTCGACTGGTGTGTCTCACCCGGACGTCGTTGCCGCAATCGTTGACCAGGCGCAGAAGTTCATCCACATGTCGGGGACGGACTTCTACTACGAACCGCAGGTGCGTCTGGCGGAGACGCTCGCGTCCATCGTGCCAATCGAGGGAGACGTCCGGACTTTTTTTGCGAACTCCGGGACCGAGACCACAGAGGCGGCGATCAAGCTGTCGCGCTATTTCACCAGGCGGCAGGGAATTATTGCGTTTCTCGGGAGCTTCCACGGGCGCTCGCTCGGGGCGCTGTCGCTCACGGCCAGCAAGGCCGTGCAGCGGCGCGGCTTTGGCCCGCTGCTGCCGGGCGTGTACCACGCACTATTTCCCGACGTGTACCGCTTCGACGGCAGCGCCGATGCCTGTGCGGCGGCGTCGCTGTCGTTCATCAAGGATCAACTCTTCGTCCATCTGGCGTCGCCCGACGAGATCGGCGCGATCATCGTCGAGCCGATTCAGGGGGAAGGGGGCTACCTCGTCCCGCCGGCCGCGTTCCTGCAGGGGCTGCGGGAGCTTGCGACGGAGCACGGCATCCTTCTCGTGCTCGACGAGGTGCAGTCGGGCATGGGGCGCACGGGGAAGATGTTTGCTGCGGACCATCTCGGCCTCAAGGCAGACATCGTCAACATTGCAAAGGGCATCGCCTCCGGTCTGCCGCTGGGCGTGACGTGCGCGCGCGCCGATGTGATGTCGTGGCCCCCAGGGACGCATGCGAGCACGTTCGGTGGGAATCCTGTCGCGTGCGCGGCGGCAAGTGCCACGATCGAGCTGCTTCGGAACGGACTCGTGCAGAACGCTGACACCGTCGGCCGGCACCTGATGGCCGGCCTCCGCGAGCTCCAGGAGAAGCATCCGCTCATCGGCGACGTCCGCGGCCGAGGGCTGATGATCGGCATCGAGTTCGTGCGCGATCCGGTGACGAAGGAACGTGCCGTGGACGAGCGGAACGCCCTCGTCCAGGCAATGTTCGGGCGCGGCGTGCTCGTGCTCGGAGCGGGCCGCAATGCGATTCGGCTTGCACCGCCTCTCGTCCTGACGACGACGCAGGCGGATGCGGTCCTGGCGGTGATGGACGAGTCACTGTCCGCGATCGGCGGGTGACGATTCAGCCGTAAAGCCCGCGCCTCTCCAGCCATTTGCCCACAGGCTGGCCTTTCGCCGCGTCCACCGTGCAGGACGCCGGGGCCCGGCACTCAGGGTCAGCACCGCTGCGCCCGGGAGCCTGCGCTGACATCTCCAGCCGCTGAACGCTTTCGAAGGCGGTCTGGTCTCCGCGTTGCTCCTCAGTGGAGGCGTGGAATGACGATCCAGAGGCAGGTGTTTGGAAAAACGGGGGAAGATCGGGCCGTGGAGGAGCTGGAGCGCCGCGGGTACGCAATTCTTGCCCGCCGCTACCGCACCCGGCATGGCGAAATCGACATCGTCGCTCTCGACCGGGAGACGATCGTCTTCGTGGAGGTGAAGGCCCGGACGACAGGGGAGTTCGGGAGTGCCGTGGAGGCGGTGACCGGCTGGAAGAGGCGGCGCCTCGTCTCGATGGCTACCGACTACCTCGTCCGCGGCGGCCTGACAGCCCGGCCCTGCCGGTTCGACGTGGTAGCGATCGATGGGGTCGGGGAGGGTCGGCGGGTGACGCTCTACCCGCACGCGTTCACCGGGTGAGGAGGGCGCTTAGTGGCGGCGCCTGAGCGGTTTACCGACACTGCGGCTTGCCTGCCCTTGCGCAGCTATGGTACGCTTGGGGTTCCTGGCGAGCGGGAATAACTCAGTGGTAGAGTGCGACCTTGCCAAGGTCGAAGTCGCGGGTTCGAATCCCGTTTCCCGCTCCATTT
>JACCXG010000441.1 GCA_013697225.1 Acidobacteriota bacterium | reverse complement strand
ATCGCAGCATCCTCGATGAGGTGCGGCAGGACTCGCAGCACCTGAAGCCGCGGATCAGCCGGGGAGACAACATCAAGCTGACCGAGTATCTCGAGTCCATCCGCGATATCGAGAAGCGCATCGAACGAGCTTCCAAGGAAGAGCGGATCGAAGGCTGGCGGCCCACGCTGACCCAGCCCGACATGCCCCGCCCCGCGAACGAACTGCCGCAGAGCGTGCCCGACCACATGAAGCTCATGCTCGACCTGGTCGTACTGGGCTTCCAGATGGACAAGACGCGTGTCGCCACGCTGATGCTCAACAACGACCTCTCTCAGATGAACTTCAAGTTCCTGGAAGGGGTGCAGGGTGCGCTGCACCTCGATCTGACGCACAACGGACGCGCGGCTGATAAGGAGGCGATGTATCTGAAGACCAATCAGTTCCACATCGAGCAGTTCGCCTACCTCACGCAGCGCATGAAGGAAATCAACGAGGGGGAATCCACCCTCCTCGACAACTCGATCCTGATGTGCACGTCCAGCCTGTTCGACGGAGACGCTCACAGCGCCGAGCAGCTGCCGATCCTGCTCACGGGCAAGGGGGGCGGCTCACTTCAGACCGGTCGCAACATCGATTACATGGACAAGGGAGACGAGCACCGGAAGGTCTGCAGCCTGCACCTGTCGCTGATGGACCGCATGGGCGTCAAGGCTGCCCGCTTCGGTGATGCCGACGCGCCGCTGCAGGCCCTCTAGACAGGCGCGCGGCCGGCCGGACGAGCGACCTCGAGGGCGGCATCCCAGCCCGCCAGGCTCGCCCCCCGTCCGTAGGTGCTGTCAACGAAGGCAATGATCGCCGCGTCGGGGGAGGCAGCGGTCCGCACTGCTTCGTAGGGAAGGACGAACTCGGCCAGCTCCGGATGGTAAAAGGCCGCCGGTGGCTCCACGCGCGCGGACTCGAAGCCCTCGGGGGCCGGAACGGCGTACGCGTAGAAGGCTGCCTCGAGCAGAGGTCCGCTCCCGGGCCAGAAGCCGTGGCTGATCATTCATGCGAATACGCCTCGCGCATGAAGGCGGGGCCATCCCGAGGGGGCGCAGGCCGCCCGGAGAAGCGCGTGACCGCAAGATCGAAGCTTCCCCAGAAAAACTGAACGGGACTGCACTTCCCGACGAACGCCGTCCTGGCTTCCGTGAACACGCGATCGATCTGGACGAGAATGCGCCAGAACCGGTTCGCGAACTCCGGATCGTACGAATGATGAGCCGTATCCTCGTCGAATCGAACGGGTGAAGGGATCTCCACAGGCATCGGCCAGATCTTCACCGGCAGCGCCATCTCCTGGAGCATGGCCATGACATCACTGTAGAAATCGGCGACGGTGCGTGGTTTGAGAGGCAGCACCCGGCGGTGCCCATCGGACGTGTCGACCACCAGCTGATGGTCGATGAAGTCGAAAGCCATGGTGAACGACCGGCTGCCGTGCGGCAGGGGACGCGTCGAGAGACCACGTGCGGTGACCTGCAGCGACACGCCCCAGCTATGGTTCACCGGAGGAGCCAGGACAACCGCGACCTTCCCGATGACCTGCGACCACATGTGCAGCGTGGCGTACGTGTCTTTCCACTCGTCGTACGGGAGGGCCGGCCAGACGTCCTCGTTCATAGCGGCCATGATAGCTCACGCACCTTTTCTCCTGTCCTGTTCTCTTCCGCGCCTGACCGATGCAGGGTGTCGGTCCAACGCTCGTCAGACGATCACCGCCAACTGTGCACCAGCCATGAGCGCCAGCGCTGCACAGGTCCGCCAGGCGTCGGCTCGAACGCTCACGCGCTCCGCCCGCGCCACAGCGGTCGCCGCCAGCATCGCGGGCAGGCTGTGGCCGGCGACAACGCACGCGAGCATCAGGCCTGCGCAGGAGACGAAACAGGTGCGGCCGATGGTCCAGCCGTACCACACGCAGTCGCGATCCGCGCGCCATCCGCGAGGCGCGAGCGGCACCGTGCGGTGACAAGCGCTCAGCGCCCGTCGCTTCAACGGTGAGAGCTGCCATGCGGCAGCGAGCCCCAACGCTGCAGCCACCGCCCAGGGGGGCCCGCCGCCGTGCGCCATGATGCCGGTCACTGTCACGAGGGAAGAGAGCGCGAGCCCCACGAGCAGCGAGACCCCTGCATATCCACAGAGAAACGCGACCATGGCGCGATGGCGCCGTGGCCACAGGCTTCTCGCCGCGGCCACGCGCAGGTGGTCGAACACGAGCGGCAGCATCATGCCGGCTACCATCAGCATCCAATCGAGCAGCGAGAGGCCATGCGTATGATGGGAATTCCACCACCGCACGGCCAGCCAGCTCCACGCAGCGGCGCACAGCACGATCGCCCAACAGTGTGGATGCAGCCACACCAGCCGCCGTGCCGCCGTCATGCGTAGTAAAGACTCACACGACCCACGGTGATTGGAGCGGGCGCAGCGGCGGGGGCCTCCTGCCCTCCGGCGACCGGCATACCCTCCGGCACGAACGTGACGCTCACCTCGTTCGTCCACGCCCCGTCCGCCTCGAGACGACGGACGACGTCGGAGATGTCGAGGGAGAAGGTGAGGCCGTCACCCGGGCGGTCCGCATCGCCGCGCGTCGCCTCGGGGACGCCGAACATCGGCACCAGGCCGGCGAACAACTCGGGATGCGCCCCGGCGCGCGCACCTTCCGGTACGTTGACGTACACGGCGTACGTCCCGTCGGACTCGAGCCCGGTGACGTTCTCGATGTTGAGGTGAACTGCGGGGCGTGCGACCGCCGCACTACGGGCGGCCGGGCCCGCCGGGGCGCTCACCGCCAGCCGCGTCGTCGCGGCCCCTCCGGTGAGGACAAGCGGTGTGTCGCTCGCGCCAACCATCTCGGGCTGCTGGGGTTCCATTGTCGTTCTCCTCGCCACGCTCGGCGGCGCTGCGGCTCCAATCGGATCGGCGACATTGTCGTAGCGGTACTCCAGAGGCGGCGCCGTCGTGTCGACGACATCGGAGGCGGTGTGTGAGACCTCGGCCCCGTGCTCGTCGTGCAGGAAGAACGTGACGCCCGTGAGCCACTGAGCCTGGGTCGGATCGAGGTGCTGCGGGTTGCGATTACGCCAGACGGCCCAGAGCCGATCGATGTTGGCGTGGTGCAGCCAGAAGAGCGGGTCGAGGCCGGCCGTATTGAACGCACCCATGAAGCGGCCGACCGCGACGTGCATCGTGCCATGTGGCGTGTTCTCCAGCTTCCCTATCGGAGCGCCAAGACCGCCGGAGTGCATGAAACCCGTTCGAGGGCCTCCGAACCCCGCCAGCCCACCCACCGGTGGCGCCTCGAACCTCGGATCGATCAGGCTCGCCTGCACGCTCACCTGATTCGGCGTGGCGACAATGGCGTTGTCGTTGCCGCGGAGCCGCTCTTCGATCCGCAGCGGATTGGGATCCCCGTTGGGCATTCTCGTGAGCGTGAATGCCAGTGGCAGCCGCCGTGCGTTCGGGTTTGCGCCATCGCTGTAGTTCCAGTATGGAAGCGCCCAGTCGTCGGGACCGCCGAGGGCGGTGATGGCCCGCTGCACGATCGCCTCGAAGTACCTGAGGTACATACGGTGCCACGGAAGGAAGAACCAGCTGGCGTGCTGGCACTGGTTCCAGAAACGGCGCTGGTCGGCTTGCGACGGCAGCCGTTCGCCCTGCCGCCGGAACGGATCCCGCGAGCGATCGTAGGCATGAATGGCGGCCTGGTAGCGCCAGCTCGTGGGATCGTCGATCGGGCGCTTCCGCATCTCGGCAATCCCCCTGGCGTACCACTCGAACACGGGATCCCACTCGTCGGTGCGAACGAGCGGCTTCAGCGACCAGGCATTCTGACGGAGGCGTATGGCCATGGACAACTCCCTGAGCGTCTCGGTCTGGCGGGGCGGGGCTGACCTGCCGCCAGCCCCTGCCAGACACGGACAGACCGGAGTGCCGGATTCTACCCTGCCGCCGCCAAGTACACCTTGAGGGTTGCCCCGGTCACGAGCCTGGACGACAGCATCGCCGACGCGCCGATCGTCAATCCGGGTATGATTACGCGTTCAAACCTTCAGCTGGGACGACACTCTCCGGACCGTGCCGGGGTGCTGGCGAAACTGAACGGCGCCGGGCGTCGTCTTGTGCTGTCAAGCAGCTGCTGTCGCGTGAAGAACGAGAGCCTTGGCTTTCTGGAGGTGACGCGC
>JACCXG010000440.1 GCA_013697225.1 Acidobacteriota bacterium | reverse complement strand
CTCTCCCACGGTCTGGGTACGCTGGCGATTCTCTATGCGTTCGATCCATCGCTGACCGGGCGGTTGCGCGTCGGATATTCGTACCTGCTGCTGGACAGGTGAGATCACAAAGGGTCCAGCGTTCACCTTTCCTTTGGGACAGCGGCGCGCGCGGTTTGTTCGATACATATACTCGAGCCACAATGATGCATATTCGAACCACGGTGATCCTCGGCGACGAGCTGCGTCTGCCCGTGTGCCGCTCTGGACGCGGGACGGCGCGCTGCGCAAGCAGGCAGCCCGGGTCGGGCTGCTCTTCGGGGGCTCCGTCTAGTCCGCGAGTCCGGCCGGTCGGGGTTTAGACCGAGCCGGCGACACCCGCTCACCCCGCACCAAACGAGCCTGGGGCGGCGCCCGTCGTGTCAGGTCAGCGGGACGCGGCGTATTCCGCCTTCACTCGTTCGAGCAGCGGCAGCCCCGCGTCTGCATTGCGCCAGAGCGCCAGGAGATCCTCGTACGCGCGCCGCGCATCGGCGGTGCGACCCAGGGCCACGAGCGCGCGCGCCCGCTGCAGGCGGGCGAAGGCGTCCACCGGGTCCGCCAGCACGATGCCGCGGTGCCCGATGATCCGCTCGAACTCCCGGAGCGCCTCGGCCGGCTGGCCCGCGGCGAGATACGCCTCGCCCCGGAGGAACACGGTGTACATCGCGCCGAAAAATCCGTTGTAGGCGACACCGTGGGCCGCCAGGTCGAAGCGTGCGGCCGGTTCGATCGCCCGCAGCGCCGCCGAGGGATCGCCATCATTGAGCGCCAGCTGCGCCCGCAGCACGGGAAGATAGCCGAAGCGTACCGACGTGTCCTCCGGGTAGCGGCGCTGGAGGTCGGCGGTAAGCTCGCGGGCCCGTGGGGAGTCGCCGATGCGACCCAGGGCCAGCGCGACGGGATACTGGACGTCACGCCCGTTGGACTGCTGAATGGCGGTGTGCGCACGCTGCCGGGCGTTTGAGGCGTTCCCGTAGAGGGCCTCCCGGACCGCGGCGGCCGCCTCGAACATGGCCGCTCGCTCCCGGCGTTCTCCTGCCAGCTCTATGGCCGTGGCCGAGAGGCGCCGCGCTTCGCCCAGGCGGCCCTCGCGCGCGGCAGTGAGAGCCGTGACGTGAGTCATCATGTCCCCCTTCGCCTGCTCCCCCTGCCGCTGCATCTCACCGGCGTCTTCCCTGACGAGTGCGAGAAAGTAGCGGAGGACGGGGAACAGCGTCTGCGCCACCCCTTCCCCTTCGCTGCCGCCCCGCACGGCGTCCGCGGCCCCGTCGAGCTGGCCGACGGAGAGGTGAGCGAAGGCCTTGCTGACGTACGCCAGCACCATCCCGGGCTCGATCGCGATTGCCTGGTCGGCATGTGCGATTCCGAGCTCGTACTGACCGGTGCCGTGGGCGCAGAATCCAGCGAGCAGCCCGTGCGGATCAGCGTCGCGGGGATAGCTCCGCGCCCAGGCTTCATAGGTCTGCTGCAGCCGCTCGAGGTTGCCGGTGACCTGGCGATCGTACATGGCCTCGATGAAGAACTGCTCGCGCCCCGTGACGCGGTCCCGCAACTGGTAAGCCTCAGTCGTGCTCCGGGCCGCGAGGACCGACTCGCCCATGGCGCTGTAGCTGATCCCGATCAACGCGTGCGCACTGGCGAACTCGGGGTCGAGCTGAATCGCTCGCTGCAGGTGAGGCACCGCCGCGGCTTCCCCGACCCGGTGATGGGCTTCCAGGCCCGTCGAATACGCTTTCAGCGCCTCGAGCGAGCGGGTCGTTGCTTCCGGCAGCGGCTTCGAATGCCGCTGGACGGAGACCAGCGATTCGCCGACTGCTGTCCGGAAGCCGGTTGCCATCCGGCTGAGGACGTCCAGCACCTCTTCTTTGCTCGTCGCCTGCGCCTGGCTGGTATGCAGTGCGGCGCCTCCGGCACACTCCTCCGCCCGCAGTCCCAACACGTACTGGTTGCCCAGCGCCGCGATCGACCCGGTGACGATCGCTGCGCTGCCAGCACGCTCGCAGACGTCGCGCGCGAGCGCCGGCGTCAGCACCGCCTCAGCGGGCTGCTCCATGAGCCGGAGATGATGATGTATCCGCTGGTCCGACACGAGGCTGAGGAACGGCGACTGCTCGAGCTGCATGGACACGCCCTGGCGGAGGACGCCGTCGTCGAAAACCGGGTCACCGGTCGTATTCTCGAACGCGGCGATGATGATCGTGTCTTTATCGCCGAGCACGTGCACCGGCCCGGGCCTGAGGTACGCGATCGCTCCCGCCACGGCCAGTACCAGACCGATGCCGGCGGCCAGGACCGCGCGGCGCGAGGGCCCGGTCTCCTGCGGAACGGCCGTGACAACCGCTGTGCGCTCGCGCTCGATCGCGCCCAGGTCCGCCCGGATCGCAGCAGCCGACTGATAGCGTGCCTCGAGCGGCTTCTCGAGACACCTGCAAATCACCCCCTCGACCGCCGCCGGGAGCCCGGGGCCGAGGGGGGGCACCTCCGCTGGCCGGTGCAGGATCGCATCGACGAGCTGGGACGCCGTCGCGCCGCGAAACGGCCTGGCGCCGGTGGCCATCTCGCAGAGCACCACGCCGAACGAGAAGAGGTCGGCGCGGGCGTCCACCGGCTGGCCGCTCACCTGCTCCGGCGCCATGTGCGACAGAGTCCCGACGGCGCTTCCGAAGAGCGTGAGGTCCGCCGGCGCGGTCTTCGTCAGGTCCACGGCCCCGTCGCGAGCCAGCGGGTGGACCTTCGCGACGCCGAAGTCGAGGATCTTGGCGTGCCCTCGGCTCGTCACGAAGAGATTGGCGGGCTTGATGTCGCGGTGGACGATGCCAGCAGCGTGCGCGGCCTCCAGCGCGTCGAGCACCTCGGTGGACACCCGCAGCAGCGTGGCCCAGTCGAACGGCGCGGCGGCGACGCGCTCCGCCAGCGTCACTCCCTCGAGCAGCTCCATCGCGATGAACGCGTGGCCCTCCTGCTCGCCGACGTCGTACACCGTGCAGATGTTGGGGTGGTTGAGCGCCGACGCCGCGCGCGCTTCGCGTTGGAAACGCGCCAGGGCCTCCGGCGCGGATGCATACGCGGGGGCGAGGAACTTCAGCGCCACGGGGCGCAGCAGCCGGGTGTCTTCGGCCTTGTAGACGACCCCCATGCCGCCGCCTCCCAGGCGCCCGAGGATGCGGTAGTGCGACACCATCCGGCCGACAAAGCCGTCCAGGTGCTCCATCGTCCGGGCCAGGTCGGCGCGATCGCGGGCCAGGGCGCTCGCGGCGAGATCCAGCGCCGGCCGTTCCAGGAAGCTGCCGGCCTGTTCGTGGGCGGCGAGCAGCGTGCGCACCTCGCGCGCCAGCGCGGGGTCGTCGCCGCAGGCGCGGCGAAGATATGCCTCTCGTTCGCCGGAGGGAAGTGCCAGCAGGGCCTGGAGCAGGCCGTCAACCTGCCGCCAGCGTTCAGGATCCATCCCGGACGCCGCCCAGTTCCCGGTAGAGCCACGCCTTGGCGCCCCTCCAGTCGCGCATTACCGTGACCGCCGAGACGTTCAGGACCTCGGCGATTTCCTCGACCGTCAGCCCGCCGAAGAACCGCATCTCGACGGTGCGCGCCTTGCGCGGGTCGAGCCGGGCCAGCGCCTCGAGGGCCTCATGGAGTGCCACGATGTGACCCATCGGCTCCAGGCCGATCACCACGCCATCATCCAGCGAGAGATGCGGCATGTCGGCGCCGCGCTTGACGTTCTGCCGGCGCGCGTAATCCACGAGGATGCGGCGCATGACCTGGGCCGAGACCGCGAAGAAGTGCGCCCGGTTCTGCCACTGCATGCGGTTGTAGCCGACGAGCCGCAGATAGGCCTCGTTGACCACCGCGGTCGTCTGCAAACCATGGCCGGGGCGCTCACCCCGCATGTAATGGTGGGCCAGCCGGTGCAGCTCGTCATAGACGATCGGCGTCAGGCGTTCGAGGGCCTGCGGGTCACCGCCGCTCCAGGCCCGGAGGATCTCGCTGACGTCGTCGGCTGGCTCTCTGGTCGCCATAAACCCCGGCGCCGTCACCCCGAATGATAGGTTTCCGCTTCCGCCTGCGCCTGATAGGGAAGAGAGTCTAGCAGCTTTTCAGGGAGGTTCTGACATGTCACGACCGTCATTTAGGAAGACGACCGTCCGGGTGTTCCCGTCGGTCGCCCTGCTCCTCGCGCTCGGCGCTGGCGGGCCGTCCGCAATGCCGGCCGGCCAGGACCATCCACGCTCCACGCGCGTCTACACCCTGACGCCGTCCACGCATGACAACCCGGAAGGAATCGCCTATGACCCGCGGACTGGCGCGTTCTACGTCAGCACACTGGACGGGACGATCCACCGTGGCAACCTCGGCGACGAGCTGGTGACCGAGTTCCTGCCCGGGTCCGAACGCTGGCAGGCGGCAGGTCTTTCAATCCACAGGGACCTGCTCTTCGTCGCCGGCGCCTTCTCGGGGACGGTGCGGGTCTACAACCTCGACACGCGACAGCTCGTCGCGTACTTTGAGGATTTTGGCGCCGGCATGCTCAATGACCTGGTCGTGACCCCGCGCGGCGACGTCTACATCACCGATTCCTTCGTGCCCGTGCTCTGGCACGTCACCGCCGAGCAGGTCGCAGCCGGCGGTGGCGAGCCGTACGCGATTCCCGTCCTGCCAGAGATCGACTGGCTCGAGGACGGCTGGAACCTGAACGGGATTGTGGCGCTGCAGGGCGGCCGGACGTTGATCGTCGCGCAGTCGGATGCCGGCAAACTGTTCCGAATCGACCTCGATCCCCGCGATCCCGGCGCGCGGCGGATCACCGAGATCGCCCTCGACGAGCCCGTGTACGCCGACGGACTGCTGCTCGACCGGGGACGCCTCGTCGCCGTCACCTTCTTGCCGGAGCCGATGCTGACGTTCGTCCGCCTTGATGCGCGCGGCACCAGCGGGACGGTGGAGGAACGTCGGACGGATCCCACGTTTCGCGGGCCGTCGACCGTGGCCCGGGCGGGCAACTTCTATCTCGTCGTGAACGCCGACTTCGAGACCGGCACGGTGCCCTTCACCGTCTCGGGGGTGCCGCGGGAACCGGTGGATCGCCCCTGACGTTGGAGGCCCGAATGCCGCGCCGCCGGTCCTCGCCCAATCGCGAGATGATAGGCTCGTTTCGCTGCTGTTCGCATCCGGCGGCACGGGTTTCGGCCCGTCGACGACGGATGCCGGTGCCGTACGCGACTTTGCGAGTGCGCAGTGAATGTGAGATCCGAGTCAGGAGCAGATTGATGAAGCTCAATCCGTACCTTGCCTTCGACGGCCGATGCCGCGACGCATTCGAGTTCTACGAGAGGACGTTGGGTGGACGACTCTCCTTCATACAGACGTTCGGCGAATCTCCGATGGCGTCGACCATGCCGGCTGAAGCACACGATCGCGTGATGCACGCAACGCTGCAGATCGGCGATCAGGTGCTGCAAGGGGCCGATGCGCCTCCGGGACAGTTCACGGCGCCCGCTGGATTCTGTGTGGCCACGCACTTCGATGACGTCGCCGAGGGTGAACGCGTGTTCAGCGCGCTCGCGCAGAATGGCACGGTGCAGATGCCCTTTCAGCCGACGTTCTGGGCGAAAGGCTTTGGGATGCTTATCGACCAGTTCGGCACCCCGTGGATCGTCAATGCGGGGCAGGGTACCGGCGGCTAGGCCGTGTCACACATCGCCGGCTAATCGAACCGCTGCAGCTGGCGAGCCACGCCACGGGCGCTGTATCGCAAACCGATCGCGTGGGTCGCGGCTGAGCGCCGAGGGTCAGGCAACTTGGGCGTCCGGAGACGATGGTGAGAAAGGTCAGGCCAGACGTAATCGGGTCCACGCGTTCGACAGCATCGACGTTGAGCGAACCGCGCTAATCTAACGGTCATCGATCTCGATATCGCCACGGCGTTTGCAGCAATCGGCGGCGAGTGCGATCATGCGCCGCCGCGGCTGAAGCCGCACGTCAGACCGCCGATCCCAATCAGCGGGAGGTGCCATGCCGACCAGTCGAGTCAACGGGATCCGTCTCTATTGGGAGACCGCCGGGGAGGCCGGAGACCCCATGGTGCTGGTGCACGGCTCGTGGGGAGATCACCAGAACTGGTCATCCGTGGTGCCGGGGCTCTCGCAGTCATTTCGCGTTCTCACCTACGATCGACGCGGCCACAGCCGAAGCCAGCGGCCTGAAGGCCAAGGGAACGTTGGCGAGGATGTTGCCGATCTGGCGGCACTCCTGGACGAACTCGGACACTGCCCGGCACACATCGCCGGCAATTCGTTCGGCGCCTCCATCGTCCTGCGTCTTGCGGCCGCACGGCCCGATCTGTTTCGTAGTGTGATCGTTCACGAGCCACCGCTGTTTGGATTGCTGAGCGCAGAGCCCGGCGCAACAGCCGCGCTGGCAGCGGTCCAGGAGCGGATGTCCGCTGTTGTTTCGCTGCTGGCGCTGGTGACCCGGTGGGCGGCGCCCGACAGTTCGTCGAAACGATTGCGTTCGGACCTGGCGCGTGGGCGCAACTTGCGCAAGAAGCAAGGGACACTTTTGTGTTCAACGCGCCGACATGGCTGGACGAAGTCCGCGATCCGGAGGCAATGGACATTCAACTCAGCGGCCTCCACGGATTTGCCCCACCAGTTCTGCTGACCATGGGGGGCAGAGTGCCCCCTTCTTTTCCTTGGTTGTCAGTCTCGTCGCCGCCACCATGCCGCAGGCCCTGGTCCGGACGTACGCCGGGGCAGGCCACGTGCCTCACCTGAGCCACCCAGCGGGGTATATTCGGGCGGTTTTGGAGTTCACTAGGGCGCGCGCCGTCTAACACGCTGCTGCGGCCGCCGAGCGCCGAGCACGTCCGAGTGGTGTGAGATGAAACAGTGCCCGCCCCTTGCGGCTGAGCGGCAAGTCGTCGTGCGGGCATGGAACGTCGCCATCCCACCGTGGATCCGGACTAGTCTTCCCGAACGCCAGCCTAGCACTCGACGTGCCGCTAACAGCGGCTGCACCTGACAGTGGCCGGCGCATGGGCATGTAGAATGTGCCTGCCGGCCGCTGCGGGTGAGCCGCAGGTGTGATGCCGCATTATCTGCAACCACGAGAAGACCATGTCGATTGGATCCACCGCTGACTGGGACGGACTGCGCGAGGTTGGAAGGGTCGCCAGACTGATGCTGGAGTCGCTGACGGCGCAGGTGCGCCCGGGCGTGACGACAGGTGCCCTGGACGACATCGCGGCTGGGTTGCTGGAAGCGCATGGAGCGCGATCGGCACCCGCCGCAGTGTACGGGTTTCCGGGACACGTACTGATCAGCGTCAACGACGAGATCGTTCATGGCATCCCGGGCCCTCGTCGCATCCGTGCCGGTGACGTGGTGAAGATCGACGTGACGATCGAGAAGGGCGGATACGTCGCGGACGCGGCACGGAGCGTCGTCGTCGAACCGGGAAGCGCGACGGCGCATCGACTGGTCGCCTGCGCGAGGGCGGCCTTTGCGGCGGCCTTGTCGGTGGCGCGGGCGGGCGTCCGGGTGAACCAGATCGGGCGCGTGGTCGAACGCGAGGTGCGGCGCCGCGGGTTCACGGTCGTGGAGGGCCTCGCGGGGCACGGGGTCGGGCGAACAATTCACGAGGAGCCGTCGGTGCCGAACCGGTACGACGCGGCGCAGCGGGATGTGTTGACGGAGGGTTTGGTCTTGACCATCGAGCCAATGATCAGCACCGGTTCGCCACGCGTGGTTCAGGGCACCGACGGGTGGACGCTTCGCACGTGGGACGGCAGTCTTTCCGCCCATCACGAGCATACGTTGGTGATTACTCGTGGAGCACCAATCGTGCTCACGGGAGCGCCAGCCTAACGTGGCGCCGCACCCGACGCCGGCCATGTCGCTTTCGCCCAAGCGCCTTCGCGCGAATACCAGGCCGGCTCGGCTTCGGTGTCACTGGGGTCATGCCCGAGGGCGAATGGCCCTGGCCGAACGGACATCTATATGTCGACGCGACGCCAGAGCGTCGGCTGATGCCTCGGTTTTGCTCCGGTCGTGCCGCAGGATCTATGCACCCCGGAACGCGAGGGCTGATCGTTTGGCCTGTCGGGGCGCCCCTCGCGGCGTATCGCCAAGGCGTTAGGACCCGAGCGAGGGAACGGAAGAA
>JACCXG010000059.1 GCA_013697225.1 Acidobacteriota bacterium | reverse complement strand
CTCCGCACGTCGAGCAACACCTACAACCAGTCGCTGCTCGGCTCGCTCATCAAGCAGGAGGGGGAACCTGCAGTCGAAAAGATGGTCCGGGGGTGGGTCGCCAACAACCCAACCTATATCAACGGCGACACTCAGATTCTGGAAGCGATCGCCGCCGGGCAGTGCGACGTGGGCATCACCAACACCTACTATCTTGCACGGCTGCTCCAGAAGACCCCTGACCTCAAGGTCGCCCCGTTCTGGCCCGATCAGCAGGGACACGGCGTACACGTGAACGTCTCGGGGGCAGGCGTGAGCGCCCATGCGAAGAACCGTGAGGGGGCCATTGCCCTCATCGAGTTCCTCTCCACGCCGGAAGCGCAGTCAACGCTTGCGGGGGCCAGCTTTGAATACCCGGCGAATCCAGCCGTCGAGCCGCACGCCATCCTGAAGAACTGGGGCACGTTCAAGCCACAGGCGGTCGGGGTCGCCGCCGCCGGAGAGTTCCAGGCTGCCGCCGTCAAGCTTGCGGACCGCGCCGGTTATCGATGACCTCTCTCGCCAGACCCGCCTCGGCGTGGCACATCAGTGCCTGGCTGCTTGCGGGCCTGGTGTCGGCCCCCATTGCCGCGGTCGCCCTCAACCTCCTCCTGCCTCGGGGCGACGTGTGGCGGCACCTGGCAGACACCATTCTCTGGGAGCTGACCTGGAACACGGCCTGGCTCCTCGCCGGTGTCGCCGTCGTTTCGGGCACGCTCGGCACCGCTCTCGCCTGGCTTGTTGTCGCCCACCGGTTCCCCGGGCGCCGGTTCTTCGAGTGGGCCCTGATGCTGCCGCTGGCCATCCCCGCGTACGTGATGGGGTTCGTGTTCGTCGCGCTTCTCGAGTATGCCGGACCCGTGCAGACGACGCTCCGCGCCGCGTTTGGTGAGACGTTCCGGCTCTTCGACGTCCGTTCGGGATGGGGGCTGGTGGGGGTGTTGTCCCTGGTGCTCTACCCCTATCCCTATCTGATGGCGCGCAGCGCGTTCGCCAGCCTGGGATCGGCCCCCGTCGAAGCGGCACGCGGCCTCGGGCTCAGCCCGCGACAGACGTTCTGGCGAGTGGCCCTGCCACTCGCGCGACCGGCAATTGCCGTCGGTGTGGCGCTTGCCCTCATGGAAGCGCTCGCCGACTTCGGAACCGTCTCGCTCTTCGACTATCGCACCTACACCGTTGCCATCTATCGCGTCTGGTTCGGCATGTTCGACCGTGTTGCCGCCGGGCAGCTGGCCGTTGTACTCCTGCTCTGGGCACTTGCCCTGCTCGCGCTCGAGCGGACCCAGCGGGGCCGCCGCCGTTACGCCCAGGCCCACGGGCGCACGGCCGCCGATGTCTGGCCGCGCCTGGCCGGCACGCGGGCGCTCGCGGCCACCGCGTGTTGCACGACCGTCCTCGGTGTGGCGTTCGTGCTCCCCCTTGCAACGCTCGGCTGGTGGGCCGTTACACCCGGGGTCACACATCCCGCGTCGTTCCGGCCGCTCATCATGAACAGCGTGGTTCTCGCGAGCGTTGCCGCCGTGCTCTGCGTGTCGGCGGGGCTCCTCCTCGCGTATGCGCGCCGGCGCACGCACTCGAAGGGGCTGCGCTTTGCGACCGAAATCGCCGGTCTCGGCTACGCGCTCCCGGGCTCGGTCGTTGCCGTCGGCGTTCTGGCCATCCTCGCCGGCACGGATCGGGCCCTTGCGGATCTCGTCCTGCGCATTTCGGGATACGACATCGGACTGCTGGCCACCGGCACCGGCCTGGGCCTGCTCTTTGCGTATCTCGTGCGGTTCATCGCGCTGGGATTCCATCCGACCGAAGCGGGTCTCTCGAGTATTCCGCGCTCGATCGACGAGTGCGCGGCATCACTCGGTACCACGCCCGGACGGGTCGTTCGCGAGTTGCACCTGCCCCTCCTGCGCGCCTCGCTCGCGGCGGCAGGCCTGCTGGTGTTCCTCGACGTCATGAAGGAACTGCCCGCAACCATGCTGATCAGGCCGATGGGGTGGGACACGCTCGCGATTGCCGTCTGGCAGATGACGAGCGAGTCCCTGTGGCGGGAGGCAGCGCTGCCCGCGCTGACGATCGTCGCGGCCGGACTGCCGGCCGTGATCTGTCTGACGTGGCTGGGTACATCACGGCGGACATCAGGGGAGACGGCATCGTGAACCACGCAGAGGGCAGCGTCGAACTTCAGGGCGTCGTGAAGCGGTACGGCCGCACGGTCGTCGCCGTCCACAACCTTTCCCTGGCCGTCACGCCCGGCGAGATCGTCACCGTCGTCGGGCCCAGCGGCTGCGGGAAGACGACGATGCTGCGGTTGATTGCGGGATTCGAGCGGGCGGATGCCGGCCGCATTTCGATTTCCGGCGCCGTGGTCGACGGCGGCGGCAGGGTGGTGCCCCCGGAGGAGCGGCGCGTCGGCTTCGTATTCCAGGACTACGCTCTCTTCCCGCACCTGACCGTCGGCGCCAACGTGGCCTTCGGGCTGCGTGGAGTGGGGGCGAAGGCCCGTGCGGAGCGGGTAAGCACGATGCTGCGTCTCTGTGCGCTCGAAGGGCTGGACGGCCGGTATCCGCACGAGCTCTCCGGGGGTCAGCAACAGCGCACGGCCCTCGCGCGGGCACTCGCGCCCGGCAACGGCGTGGTGCTGCTGGACGAACCGCTGTCGAACCTCGATGCCGCGCTGCGGCGGAGCGTTCGCGGGCAGCTGCGCGACATGCTGAAGCAGGCCGGGGCCACGGCGCTGATCGTGACGCACGATCAGGAAGAGGCACTGGAGATAGCGGACCGCGTCCTCGTGCTGCAGAACGGGCGGCTGGAGCAGATCGGGACGCCACACGAAATCTACGCGACGCCCGCGTCGCCGTTCGTGGCGCGGTTCATCGGGGAGAGCAACGTGGTTCCGGGTGTGGTGCAGTGTGACGGCGCGGCGACCGAGCTCGGGGTGGTGTGCTGCCCTCCCTGCTTCAAGACCGGGTGTGCCGTGGACGTGCTGCTTCGTCCCTCGCAGCTCTGCCTGGAGCCGGACGACTGTGCGGCCGGTGTGCTTGTGACCCGCGCGTATGCCGGCACGCACGCTACCGCGCTGATCCGCTATCCCTCCGGCCTGGAGCTGCGCTGTGCCAGCGATGCCGCGCTCGCGCTGGCGCCTGGAACGCGGGTGAATGTCCGCGTGCAGGGCTGCCCGACGCTCGTCGTTGCCGGAACGGGAGCGAGCGAGTCGGCCTCGCAACCCGCACGTGCGGCCGATGCGGTCGGGGCGTCCGCGCCGTTGCTGCCGGGCGGGGCGTACACACGGGTGTGACGTGTTATAGTGTGATGTTGCCTGTCGGGCCCTGCACGTCCCCGTCTGACCGGCCTCCCAAGCGCACCGCGCATCTGGGCCGCTAGCTCAATTGGCAGAGCAGCAGACTCTTAATCTGCGGGTTGCTGGTTCGATTCCAGCGCGGCTCACCACTCTTTCATCAGTACCCTCGAGCGGCGCCAAGTAGTTGAAAAGTGGTGCCGTTACGGCAGTTCGATTGAACCGAATCCCGTCGAACGCGATGCCCTCAGGAAAGAAAAACTGCTGCAACCGCTGCTTGTAGTCGAGCGATGCCTGCACCCACAGGTCTGACGCGCGCGGCAGAATGCGCTCTGCGAACTGCAGAATGCCCTCTACGTCGAGTTCGTCCACGGCCTCGGTGTGATGGTCGATCTTCGCGAAGGCCAGTTCCTCGCGCAGCCTGTCGCGCTGTCGTTCGTAGCTTTGAGCGTCGATCGACTGCTGGAAGAGGAACGCGTCATCGAGGCGGTCCAGCTTCTGCTGAATCAGCTTGACTCGCTTGTCTTGCTCGACCGTCCGGTCCTTCGCCTCAGCGCGCCGCTGTTCCCAGACGTAGAGGATGCGGTCTTTGACCAGGCGCCTGTAGCCGGGTGTCGGCTGCAGG
>JACCXG010000423.1 GCA_013697225.1 Acidobacteriota bacterium | reverse complement strand
TCGCTGCGCTCGATTGCAGCGCCGGATTCGGTGAGGTCGGTGATGTTGACGGATCGCAAGGGCTTCATCAGGGTCGCAATGGGTTTCATCCATGCCGACACCCGGAGATCCTGCCCGTTGGTGACGCCTCCCTCGAGCCCCCCGGCGTTGTTCGTGGGGCGCACGACGGGGAGCCCGCCGGAGCCTTCGCCCAGCAGGATCTCGTCGTGCACGCGCGACCCGGGTCGCGCGGCGGCCTCCGGGCCGATGCCGACGCCCACTCCTTTGATAGCGGGAATCGACATCAGCGCCTGTGCGAGCCGCCCGTCGAGTTTCCGATCCCACTGGACGTAGCTGCCAAGGCCGACAGGCACACCGGTCGCGATGATCTCGAACGCGCCGCCCATCGTGTCGCCAGCCGCCTTGGCGCTGTCGATCTCGGCAATCATCCGACCCGCGGCCTCGTCGTCCACGCAGCGCAGCGGGGAGTCGTCTGGCAGCGCGGCCGCGCGCTCGAAGGACACGGTGATGTGATCCGGCACGCTGACGCTGCCGATTGCAAACACATGGCTCGTGAGCCGGATGCCCGCGCTGGCGAGAAGCTGACGGGCGACGGCGCCGGCAGCCACCCGCGCGGCGGTTTCCCGCGCGCTGGCCCGCTCGAGAATGTCACGGACATCGTCGCGCCCGTACTTCGCGAGCCCTGCGAGATCGGCATGCCCCGGGCGAGGCCGCGTCACTGGCGCGCGGCGCGCGCCTCTGGCGTCGGGCGCCGGCTCCGGGCCGGTGTGCATGGTCTGCTGCCAGTTGACCCAGTCACGGTTCTCGATCACCATCGCGATGGGGCCGCCGATCGTCTCGCCCGCGCGGACGCCGGAGAGGATGTCGGCCCGGTCCGATTCGATGGCCATGCGGCGGCCGCGCCCGTAGCCTCCCTGCCGTCGCCGGAGATCGCGGGTGATGCTGTCGAGATCCAGGCGGAGTCCGGCGGGTATGCCTTCGAGAATGACGACGAGGGCCCGGCCGTGCGACTCGCCTGCAGTGAGAAATCGCACCATGCGGACCCTGATTGTATACGAAGCGCCCACGGGATCCGGCCCTCGCCAGTGGTGAATCCCGAGCCCTGCAGAAGTCCGGGATTCACCGTTCTGCGACGGCTCTGGCGCGGGCTCCACTGGTCCGGCGAATACAAGTGCATCCCGGCCCGGCCTCGGATCCCTGTTCCTGGCGGGGACGCAACGGTGACGACCCAATCCCATCACGTGGCACTCGGGCTGCTGGTGCTGTTCGGGAGATGAGGCAGGTGGCGTCTCCGCAGAGACGATATCGATCAGCGGGCGCGGGGCACGGCGAAGATCTGGAACTTCCGGTGAAACTCGTTGAGAAGAGTCGTATGCGTGTTCGGCACCCCTTCTGGGAGGTTCTGCGGCGTGATGCGAAGCCCTGTCCTCGACTCCGCCCAGCTCTGGATGATGAGATGGTCCGGGGTGCGCTCGACACCCTCCAGGGCGGCATGAAATGCATCGGCAAGCCTGCGCGCGTCCGCAGCATAGAGCGCGTCGGCATCCCCGTTGTTCCCCCAGATGATGATCCCGAACGGGATCCGATGGAGAACGGCGGCAGAGAAGATGCGCAGCATGTCCGGGGCGAAATTGTCCCGGTCGCGCCGCAGCGCGTTGAGGTCCACGTCCACGTGCAGGAATGCCGGGAGCACGCCGCGGTCTCGCATGAGGTGGAGCATCCTTGCAAAATCATCCGGTCCAAACGTGGGGTACGCCTCGATGAGGCCAATCTGCGTGGCAGGATGGGCGCGCCGCACCGCTGACATGTACACCTGAAGGCGATCCGCGGTCGGCTCGAGCGCGGGGCCGCCACACCTCGGCGACAGCCCGGAAAGGAACGGCTCGTCCATCGTCAAATAGCTGACGGTCGCGCCTGCCTCCTGCACGGCGTTCAGTGACTCGACCGTCCCGCGGATGGATTCACGCATCCCGCTCTCATCCGCCGTGCAGTAGAACTCCTTCACCGAGCCGGCCTCGAGCGCGATGCGCTTCCCCCAGTCGCGGAGCGTACGAAACGCGCCGGTACGAACGAGCGCGTCGTAGCTGTTGGGGCCGACCAGCTCGGGCGGGTTCCGCATGGTGTGCTGCTGGTAGAACTTGAAGACGTCGATGACCCTCCTGGCGCGAGGCCACTCGTGGGGTGCCTCGAAGAGCCGTCGCATGTCGAGGCTGCCGGGCGCTGGCGCGAACCAGATGGTCTCGGACTGGCGGCGCGTCTGCGCGTCTCCAGACAACAGCAGCGTTGCCAGCAACAGCAGGGTCAAGAAAAGGACGTGCACAGAGGTGAGGGGGCGAGGGTTGGGGCCCGAGGCACTCGCAATGGATCCCTTCTGAGTATAAGCCCCCTCCAACCCGGGCTTCGAGACGCGTGGAAATCCCGTTTCCGGTTGACTTCCGGCGCTGTTCTGCTCCAGAATAGGCCCTTCTCACCTACATCACTCATCGCTTCCGGGCAGTGCGCAGGGTCGGAGCCCTCGTGTGCGATGCCGCCAGATCGATGTGCCGGAGCCAAGCAATGCCGTACTCAGTTCGCGGCCGGGTGAGGACGTTTGTCCTCGGCGGCTCGATTGTCTGCTTCCTCTTGTAAGGGGAGTGAGAAATCGCGTGATTCGGACCCCGCCGGAGTTGCAGATTCTTCACCGCCCCGCATGGCCGGCGTGAAACAGCGGCGGAAACGGAATGGGCGCGCTCTTGCAGAACACCTGCAGAGACCGCGCTATGCACCTGCTCGCCGATCGCTTTCTTCGCCATGCGGATGGCTGGTTCGACATTGCCACCGCGAACCCTGTCACCCTGGCCGTCCACGACGCCGGGTCGCTCGGGGAGCAGATCGCCTGGGCTGAACGATGCGCGATGCTGATCGCGCTCCGCCATCCGCTGCTGAACCCCTTGCTGGACTTCGGCGCGGCGGACGCAACATCGCTGTTCGAGAGCTACACGTGCGCCCCCCCGCTTCGAGCGACGCACGCCGGCGCTTCGCTCCTCGTGACGCATGGATCGCGCTTTCTGGAAGCGCATGGCGTTTCCCTGACGCGCGACCTTGCCACACGGCTCCTGCGCCCCCTTCACATCGGCTCGAATGCACCTCGATCGCGCCCGCTCGGCCTCGTGCTTCAGACGAGGCGCACAATCGATCTGATCGAAGAACTGCTGGCCGGTTCCCCGCAGGCAGGTCCGACAAGCGTCACGCTGTACGGGTCGGCTGGATCCGGTGTGCGGACGCTCGCTGCGACGGCTGCCCGGCTGGCAAGAATGCGGGGGTACGTCCCGGTCTGTGCCGAAGCCCTCCTCCGTTGGCCCTGGGTTGCGGAGGGTTTGCTTTCGCGGCACGTGTGCCTTCTGAATGGAGGCAGCAATCCGCCAGCGGTGCGGCAGGCTGCCGGAAGGTTCCTGGCGAAGCTTGCCGCGCGCAGCGCGCGATCGCACATCCATCTCACGCTCCAGCGGACGGACGTCCCGGTACCCGGAGCCATAGCCCTCGATTCGATGGGGACCACCATTATGAGCAGCATGATCTACAGGGATCCGGACTACGGCCCCGACGGCCCGGAACTCCTCGAAGCGGCGCGTCGGGCACGGGGCCTGCCCGGGGCGTTTCTGGCCGCGCTCGGGGGCTGGCCTGATGCCGCCTCGATTGAGCCGCCCGCCTGCACGGTGCACGAGTCCGCCGCGCCGTACGCCCCCACCGGGTATGGCCCCCCCTCGTCTGCCGTGGTACACCGGTCGCGCATCGGATCGACACTCTCCCGCGCCGCAGAACGGGCCGTCCTCCTCGAGGGGCGGGGGCGCCATGAAGCGGCCGGACGCCTGCTGGCGCGGGCAGCCCGCGTACTTCACGCGCGAGGGGACGAGTCGAACGCGGCCTGCTGCTGGCGGCAGCTCGCGTGGCTGTCGCGCAAGAGAGGATCGACAGGCGTCGCCCTCGAACAGGCGGAGCGGGCCGCCGCGTGTGACGCGAGCGCGGAAGGACAGATAGCCGCCGGACTGCTCATTGCCGTCTGCCGGACGGACGAGTCGCGCCTGATCGAGGCGGAAGCCAGCCTCCGCGGGCTTCTCGCTTCCTGCTCGACGGTCGATAGCGTGCACTGGAGCCGCCGCTGCACCCTTGCACTTGCGCGAGCGCTCCGCCGGGATCAGCGGCCGGAGGCCGCTCTTGCCACGCTCGAGCCTCTGCGTAGTTGCGGTGACCCTTCGGTCGTTGCGGAAACGCTGGCACTGGCCGCGGGTGTACATCTTCAGCTGGGAACGGTGTCGGAGGCGGTCCGGTCAGCCCGGGCATCTCTGCAGGCCACTGCCAATCTCCAGGATCGACGGCTGGAAGTGCTGGCACGGCGAGCCATGGCCGAGGCGCTCCTGGGGGCTGGAGATGCCGAAGGCGTGCGCACGCAGGTATCGGCGGGCCTCACCGCCGCGGCGTCCGCCCGCCTGCCGCTTGCAGCGCTGCGGTTTCGAGGCATTCTTCTGCGGGCGGTGACCACCGGGGAGGGTGCCACGGAGGAAGCCGCAAGGCTTCGCGAATGCCTCGAACGCGCGCTCCGCCGCAACCTGCCGGCACTCGTCCGGCGTGACCTGGAGGCGGCGTGCCGGGCGTCCACGGAGGCCCCGCAGGTACGAGAGCGACGTTCGGGGAGCGCTTCCAGCCAGGACGTTGAGGCGTTCCTCGACACCGCCCAGCGAGCCCCTGATGATCAGGCTGCAATCACAGGCGTGCTGAACGCGCTTGCCGAGCGCGTTCGGGCCGCGACGGTGACTCTCGTGGCGCAGGATGGCCGTGTTGTCGCGACGGTCGGCAGAACCAGCCGGGAGAGGCCGACGGCCGCCCTGCAGGCCCTGGCCAGCGGGTTGCCCGTGCGGGCAGATCCGGCACGACAGCCGCAGGATGCCGCGCAGCCTGTGCGCTGTGGCGGGACATTGGTGGCCGCAATCGGCTGCCGGTGGGCCCTGGGGGTACCCGGCACCCCGTCACTCGTTCACGCCAGCCTGCATGCCGCCGGCATGGCGCTCGCCACGCACGTTCGCGCCATCCTCGAGGTCCCTGCCTCGGAGCCGCCGCCTGGCGTCTGGGGGGAGCTGCTGGGGGAGAGCGCCGGTGCCTGCGCCCTGCGCGATGCTGTCGCCCGGGCCGCGCGCGCACCCTTCCCCGTGCTCGTCGAAGGGGAGAGCGGCAGTGGGAAAGAGCTTGTCGCGCGGGCGATTCACAAGCTCAGCCCGCGACACGCGCGGCGTTTCTGCGCGGTCAACTGCGCCGCCCTGAGCGACGAGCTCCTCGAGGCGGAGCTGTTCGGACATACGCGCGGAGCCTTCACTGGTGCATTGACCGAGCGCGCGGGGCTGTTCGAAGAGGCCGACGGAGGCACCCTGTTCCTGGACGAAGTCGGCGAGCTGTCGGCGCGCGCGCAGGCCAAGCTGCTGCGGGTCGTGCAGGAAGGGGAGGTGCGCCGGGTGGGGGAGAACCTGCCACGGCGCGTGGACGTGCGGATTGTCGCCGCTACCAACCGCCGCCTGGAGCACGAGGCTGCCGCGGGCCGGTTCAGAACGGATCTGCGCTTCCGCCTCGACGTGCTCCGGCTGGTGGTCCCACCGCTGCGGGACCGCGCGAGCGATGTGCCCCTGCTGGCACAGCACTTCTGGCGGCAGGCCTGCACCCGACTCGGCTCCCACGCCACGCTTGGACCTGAAGCCGTTGCGGCGCTGTCCAGGCACGACTGGCCCGGCAACGTCCGCGAACTGCAGAACGTGATTGCCTGGACGGCCGTGCACGCGCCACGACGCGGACGCGTCGGCACGTCGATGCTGCCGGCCCAGCTCTCGACGGGCGCGCTCGCGACCGGGTCGTTCGAGGCGGCACGCGAGGAGTTCGAGCGCCGTTACGTCCGCGCGGCGCTGGCGCAGGCCGGGGGCCAGCGGCAGACTGCGGCACGTGCGCTGGGCGTCTCCAGGCAGGGGCTCGCCAAGATGCTGCGCCGGCTGGGAATCGAACCCGACGGGAGCGTCAGCGCAGCGGAGGGCTGACCGCACGGACGCCGCGCCAGCCCGAATCCTTCGCCGCCGCAAGCCACCCTCGCATGCCCGCAAGTGAGCACGGCTGCGTGCACTCGGCCGCCGCGTGGCCGCGCCGGGCATGCACTTCACTCGTGTCTCGCGCCCCGCACCCTCATTGCGACAGGGTAGCCTCCAGCCGCCGCTGGAGCGCACGCGCGGCCGCGAGCCCCGGATCCCGCGCCAGCGCAGCCTGGACGGCCGACCGCGCGGAGGCGTGGTCACCCGCGAGCAGCGCAGCCTCGGCGGCTTTCACCAGCAGCGGGGCGGGTGTGCGGGAAGTGCCCGCCGCGCGCGTGTACCAGCCGGCCGCCACGTGCGGCTCCCCCAGACGGATCGACAGATCGCCGATGCGCTGGTCCATCTGCGTCTGACGCGGGTGCTCTCCAGTCAACGCCTGGTACTCCACGAGCGCCCGACGCTCCGCCTGCGCATCGCCGGCTCGCCCGGCTCCCTCCGCAATCAGGAGGAACACCGACGCGTCAGCGGGAAGTGCCGCGACGGCCCGCTGGAGGTCCCTCTCGGCGGCCGCCGGGCCCAGGACGCTCAGCCGTACCCTCGCCAGCTCGCTCAGAGCGGTACCGGAGGGCTCGAGCGCCACGGCCTTCTCATATGCCGCGACGGACCTGCTCCACGCGTCCCGTCCCCCGTCGCCTTCTGCCGCGTCCCGCCAGATCCGCCCGAGTGCCAGGTAGGCGCCGGCGTACCCGGGATAGACTTCGGTTGTGCTCCGCAGCAGCCGTATTGCTTTCGGCGTCTGGCCTGCGGTGGCATACGCCACGGCGAGGCTCACCTGCCGGGCGGGACCGCCATCGAGCGCAAGCAGCCGTTCCAGTTCCGCGATGCGCGCCATGCGGCGGCCGCTCGCAGCATACAGCTCCGAGAGCTGCTCCCGCGCGGCACTCAGCCCCGGCGACAGTGAGATCGCTCGCGTGAGCGCCTCCTCCGCCTCCTCGTTCCTGTCCAGTTCCCGGAGACAGACGCCAAGCAGGTAGTGAGCTTCGGCAAGCCGGCTGTCGGCCGCAACGGCTTTCGCAAGCGCCTCGTACGCGTCTGCCGTGTTGCCGCTCAGGTGGTGGGACAGACCGAGTTTGTAGAGCACCGACGGCCGATCGTCGAGCTTCACTGAAGCGGCGTACTGCACGGCCGCGCGATCGTGGCGCCCGCGCAATCCCTCGACATCGCCGCGCAGCTCGAAGGCGCGCGGGGCCGCCGGATCAAGCGTGGTCGCCCGATCCAGATCCAGGGCCGCCAGCTTGAGGTCCCCTCCACGGCGGTGGGCATCTCCACGTTTGAGGTAGCCCAGCATGGCCTCTGGTTTAGAGCGGATTGCGTTGCTGAACGCCACGACTGCAGCCGCCGTGTCTCCCCTCGCGAGTGCACCCTCTCCCTGGACGACCAGCTGGCGATACACCCGCTCCTGCCGTGTCATGACATAGCCGTACAGCACGGCGCAGGCGGCACTCACCAGCAGAACGACCAGGATCCCTCGTTTCACCCCCCCGATCGTAGCCGCTCACCGGACTGACGCGGGAACCTTATCCGCACACGCGGGTTCTAACAGGCCAAGGATGCCGCCAGAGCAGGAGCGTGCGGCAGCGGGTGTAAGATGGCAGAAGGTCTCTCCGTGAAGCCGTTCCGAGCCATCACATGGTCAGACGTCGATGAGCGCGAAGCTGCGCTCATCCGCCGTTGCGCTGCCCGCGAGGAAGAGGCCTGTTCGGAGCTCGTCAGCGAACACCAGCGGATGGTCTATCAGCTGTCGCTGAACCTGCTGGGCGACCACAACGAAGCGCTCGACCTGTCGCAGGAGGTCTTCCTCCGCGTCTTCCGCACCATCCACGGCTTCCGCGGGCAGTCCGCCCTCCGCACCTGGATCTACCGCATCGTCGTCAATCAGGCGCGCAACCGGCAGCGGTGGTGGAGACGCCGCCACAAGGGACAGCAGGTCTCGCTCGATGAGCACCTGCGGGACCACGGTGAGCTTCCCGAGCGGCACGACCATGCCTCTCCCGACCGGCTGCTCGGCCGGAAGGAACTGGCCACGCGGATCCGGACAGCCCTCGAGGCGCTCCCGTTCGACCAGAAGACCGCCCTGGTGCTCAGGGAGATTGACGGGTTGAGCTACGAAGAAATCGGCTACTCCCTGGGAGTCGCCGTCGGCACGGTCAAATCCAGGCTCGCACGTGCGCGGGAAGCCCTTCGCGGGCAATTGAGGGACGTATGACGTTATTCAGCTGCGCGGCCGTGCGGCGGCGTCTCTCAGCGTTCCACGATCGCGAGCTGCCCGTGCGCGATCTCATCGACGTTCAGGCCCACTCCGCAGGCTGTGCCCGGTGTGCCGCCGAGATCCGGGAGATGCGTCTTCTCGGTGACGCGCTGCGGCAGGCGGCCGCCCCTGGTCCGGCCGATGACTGGACCGGCCTGCAGTCCGGCGTGATCAGCCGGATGCGCGCCGAGGCCCACGAGTCCTGGACGGCGCGGACGGGGCGGATGTTCGACGACATGCATTTGATCTGGATCGGACTGGCCGCGACGATGGCGGCGTTCATCTGCGGCGCCGTCGCGCTGGGATCATTGCACCTCGCCTCGTCCGATCGGGAGGACTCTCTCGCCGCCATGATGGCGGTGATCTCCCAGCCGAGCGGCTCCAACCTCAACCCCGTCCGTGCCGATCATTCGCTGAAGGTGCCGAGCGTCTCGGAAGGGGGAGCCATCGAAGTGATGCTGGCGCAGCCGATCTCCCGTGAGGAACTCGTGCTCGCCCTCTCGGCCGTCGTGACCCGCGAAGGGCGCGTGTCAGGGGTGTTCGTGTTGAACACCGAAGGGCCGGAGGACATTACGGCGATTCTCGACGTCCTCTCACGCGCGCAGCTCGAACCGGGGCGGATGGGCACATCGCCGGTTGCGGTCAACCTCGTGTGGCTGCTCGCGCACACCACCGTCCGCGCCAAGGCCCCGCCACAGACCATCTAGGGGAGCCACCGTGCTGCACGGTCCCCGGGTGGCGGCACGGCGGCTCCCTGGCCGGACACCTGCCGATTTCACCCATCCCTACCGCACATCGGTCAGCGCCGTTGCCACGTTGTTCATGGCGTCGGTCGCGCGGATGATCACGCTTCGCCCGGCGTCCGCCTCGTCCAGGGTGATCTCGAATGCCTCCTCCCGTGAGTCGGGAATACCGTCCTTGGGGTAGACGATCCGCCAGCGGCTTGCATCGAGCGAGTACTCCACGCGCTGGACAGGCGAGTGGTCGTCACGCACGACAAAGCTGATCGTGCGGCTCTTCGGCGCCCGCTGCTGCACCTCGATGCGCGGTGGCGAGTTGTCGATGTCGAAGCTCTGGCTCTCGAGCTCCCCCATGAGTGCAGTGCCCGGCGAGTTCGACGGCGCGTCCGAGGCCGAGATCTTCAGCACATACGTGCCGTCAGGCACGGATGTCGTGTCCCAGACGAAAATCGGGTCCCAGAGCCCCCGCCTGAGCGGGCGCCATGTGGTCTCACCTTCGCGCCGGTAGTAGGCGTCGTACTGCAGGCGATCGTCATTGGGATCCTCTGCCTTCCAGACGAACGTCTGAAGCCCCTTCTGGTAGGCGCGCCGCCCGAGGGCTGGAGCCGGAGGGGGGGAGCCCGCACCCTGCGCACTGGACTGGGCCGGCTGCCGTCCATCCGACGTGTTGTCTTCGAATCCGGCGATCTCCATCTCCCCTGTGGAGAATGGCCGCTGAAAGACAACCCCCGGCGGGTGAACTGTAATCGAGACGACCTCCGGTCGAAGATTCCGTGGGAGGTACGCCGCGGTGACGGAGGTCAGAACGGGGCCTTCGCCACCCTCTGCCGACAGTGTGGCCCTCCACTGGAGGTACCGCGCATTCGGGCTGCTGATTTGCGCCCCGCTGGCGTTGGAGTGCGGCTTCGACCATTCGCTCCACGTCTCGTCCGGGTCTGCGGTGTTGCCCGCGCGCGTGGACACCTGAACCCCCCCGGGACGTCCGCTCGCCCGCCATCTGAGTGCGCCCCAGCTGGCGACGGTGCCCGCGTCGCGGATATCAGACTCGTAGGTGCCGCGCTGCGCGGGGGCCGAGGAGAGGGCAAAGACCTTCCCCGGGTTGCTCGTCGCGCCGACGATCCGCCCACCTGGCTCCCGCAGGAGCGCCGTGACCTGCCGGGCGGCCGCCCGCGCCAGCAGGGTCGCGCGAGCCGGGTTCCCCGTGATCCGAAAGATCTTCCCGTCCATCCCGGTCCCCACGAGCAGGCTTCCGTTTTCCTCGATGAGCAGGTCGTACGGGGCATCCTCACCGGTCTCCCAGACGGTGTCCCACAGGCCGTCCGTCTGGATCCGGTAGATAGCGCCGCGGGCGGGGCGCCGGGGAGCGCTACGCCCCTGAACCGGTGGCGCACTGGCGCCAGAGCCACCCTGATCCCCTACTGCCACGCCGGTAATCTCGGTTGTGACCGACGCGGTCGGCGGCTTCGCCGTGTCTGCCGGCGGAGGCTCGGCCGGACGATCGGCACCACCGGGCGGTGTTCCGCTGACCGCTACGGCGTAGATGCTCCCGTCGGGCGCCACCCGCACGCGGTGTATCTCGCGATAGGGGGAATCGAGCAGGACAAAGGCCTTGCCGCCGGGATCGATCCGGAGGACGCGGCCGGGCGATTCCGTGCCCGCGATCACGTCCCCTTTCGGGGTGACGGCAAGCGAGACCACGTTCGTCGCGGCCGCGCGGTAGAACGGCGCCGCCTTGCCGTCTGGCGTAATCCGGTAGATCACCCCCCGATCACCCGTGGCGGCAAACAGGTTGCCGGCCTGATCGGAGGCAAGCGCCCAGATGTAGCGGTCTTCCGGATCGAAGAACACCCGCGACTCTCCGTTCGCGTCGACGATGTAGATCTTGCCGTCGGGAGAGGTGCCGACGTACACGCCACCTTTCTGGGCGGGAGCCAGGGCATGTGCCTCGAGCTCCGCAGAATCGAAGAAAGTCGTGATGGTGCCGTTGCGGGCAATTTTCAGGACCTTCCCCTCGTTGCCGCTGCCGGCCAGGATGGCGCCGTCGGCCGCCGGAACGATCGACCAGAGAAAGGGAGCGGCCGTCTCACCCACGAGCGAAGCCGTCGGCCCGAGAAAGACGCGGCCATCGACGTCGATTGACAGGTCCTCGACTTCCCCTTTGAGGAAATCGGCCTGACTCGAGACGGTCCAGAACGTGGGGCTCGCGGCCAGCAGTGAGACGCCGACCGCGCAGGCAGAGAGCGCCGCCAGCGCCAGGGGGCGCAGGCTGCGCGGAAGAATTGTCATCGTGCGGTTATCGCGCCTCGAGGTTGATCGTCAGCACTCGCGACCCGCTGACCGCCGAATCGGTGGCAATCTCCCACTGGCCGAGGGGAGCGGTGCGGATCGGGGTGAAGCTGCCGCCGTTTCTGTCCCCCTCGAGCACGGACAACACGGAGGGGGGGAGGGCGGTCATCGCCTCGCCGTTGACCACGGCTCCCGCACGCCCGGTCATCAGCCGGACGTAAATCCGGTTGTTGCGGCGGGTCTCGTTGAAGATTCGCACCAGCTGCGCGATGGTCTGCGGCTGGAGAGCGCCGCGTAACTCGCGCTGTTCGATCGCGTTCAGCTGCCGGCCGTCGCTGACGAGCACCGTCAGCTCGCGCGGCGCATTGACAGGGATCTCGACTGGCACCGTGGAGATCTGTTCCTCGCCGCGGTAGCTGCGCGTCAGCACCTTCAGCGCCACGGTGCGTCCCGCCCGCGGCCGGATCTCGTCGAGCCACACGCGCTCGATGGTCGCGGTTCTCGGCGTCTCGCTGGCGGTGACGGTGACGTCCACCCCTTCGATTGTCACGGCCGAGATGTTGTTGCCGAGGAGCGTCGTCAAGGGGCCGGCAACTGCAGTCGCTGCGCCGAGCGTCGGCGAGTCGGCCGCATAGACGTCCTCGAGCGTGAGGTCGCCGTGGCCTGTCAGTCTGGTCCTGCTCTTCACCGTGAGGGTGGACGCGCCGTACTGCCGTTCGTGCGCACCGAGCGTGTTGAACATCGCCACATAGGCCAGGAGCGGCGTGAACAGCTGATCGTTGACCAGCTGCAGGTTGACCGTGCGGGTGACGGTCGCTTCACCGGTGCGCTCGGAGTTCAGCGTGATCCTCATCGGCACGAGCGACGGTCCTTTGCCGAGCGTGCCGGCGATCGCCGTGGCACGGTCCTGCTGCATCGTCCCGATCGTGGCGCCAAGCGCCGAAATCTTGAACGAGTTCATCAGGCTCGGCAGCATCGTGAAGACGTGCGCCCGGGTCATGGGGAACGCGGTGGGGCCAAGGTTGTAGAAGGGATGGCCGAAGGCGTAGACGCGATCGCCGTCGATGTGTGTGACGGTGCCCGTCGCCCCCATCTCGAGATCTCCGCCAATGAGCGAGACGCCAACGGCGTCCCCTTCGCGGAGCAGCCCGGCCGGTGCTTCCGCGTGCCCACCCCCGGCGCTGCTGATCACGGGGCTGAAACCGGAGTCGCGGAAGGCGCCCGCCAGAAGGTCGGCGACGGCCGGCTCGAACCCTCCCATCAGGAGCGGAGAGGAGATGGGACGCATCATGGCGCCAAGCTGTGCGCCGGCTGCCGTCGGGATGCCGATCCCCTGCACATCGGCTGGGCGGGTCGCAAAGGGGGAGAGCCGCGCGAACGTCTCGTTCAGCGCTGCCGTCAGGTTCTCGCGGGTGATCGGCAGCTCGAGCCGGACCTCGCGCGCCTGCCTCGCCCGCGGCATAGCGGTGGCGTCCTTCATCTCGGCGATCGGCGTGATACCGGCAATCGGCTCTTTGGAGAAGGCGCCAATCGAGTACGAGACGGCACCGATGAGCCGGCCATCGACGTAGACAGGGCTGCCGCTCATGCCCTGAGCCACGCCGGTGCTGGCCAGCGGCCCCCCTTCGAGCCGGGCCAGGATGAGGTCGCGCTTCGGCCCCTGCACGTTGCGCAGCACGCCGAGAATGTTGACCTTGAACTCCTGCAGTTCGGATCCTTCGAAGACGGTTCGGCCGACGCCGACCATCCCGGGCCGGATCTCGTCGAGCGGCATCAGCGGGGTGGAGGCGCCGGATGAGGTTCCGATGAGAGCGGCCAGAGCCAGCCCTGCCGCGGCAGTACGTGTCGTCATAAGTAGTTGGACGTGGAAAGAGGGACCCGAGGTTTGGTGCGGCCTCATTCCGTTATAGAGACCAAATGGTTGCGGGTCAAGAACAAAGGTGCTATCGTTGCCGGACTTTGCGCACCCTGTTCTTCCCCTTCCGCGCCTGCTGCACCGGGATGACGACGTCCTATTGGTGGTGGCAGGGATCCGCTGAGGGGGCGAACCGCTAGCCGGCAGGGCGCGCGGACGGTAACTGAAAGCTCCCTCAGCTACGGCTGAGGGGGCTTTTTTCTTTTTTTAGCGATGCATTCACAAGTGTGCGTGTCCGTCACCGGCGGCACGATGGCCGAACTTCGACGAAACCGTGACGGGGCCGAAGGGGCTGACCTCGTTGAGGTCCGCCTGGACGGTGTCGACCGGCCCGACGCGGCGGGGGCGCTCGAGGGACGCCGGCGCCCGGTGCTCGTGACCTGCCGTCCGGTCTGGGAGGGAGGGCGCTTCGACGGGGACGAGGAGTCCCGCCGGCGAATCCTGGAGGAGGCCGTTGCCTGCGGAGCCGAGTTCGTCGACGTGGAGGCGCGTGCGGCATTTGCCGCCGACCTCATCCGTGGCAGACGAGGCCGGGGCGTTGTGGTGTCCTCCCACACGTTCGGCAGCTTTCCACCGGATCTCGAGGCTCGCTGGCGCGCACTCCAGTCATGGGGAGCCGAGGTGGCCAAGCTGGCAGTCGAGGTGAAGAGCCTCTCGGAGGCGCTGGAGGTCATGTCTCTGGCGAATAGTGGCCCCGCTCCCGAATCTGCTGCGGGTCGCGTGCTCATCGCCATGGGAGAGGCAGGGGTAGCCAGCCGCATCCTCGCCGGAAAGCTCGGGAACCGCTGGACGTACGCCGGTCACAAAGTGGCCCCTGGCCAGCTGTCCCCCAGGCGACTGCTGGAGGAGTTCCGCTTCCGGGACCTGAAGCCCGACGCCGGGGTCTACGGGGTGGTGGGGAATCCCGTGAGCCACTCCAGGTCGCCGGCGATGCACAACGCCGGGTTTGCCCATCTGGGGCTCAACGCGGTCTACCTGCCGCTGCAGGCCTGTGATGCGGACGACTTTCTCCGGTTTGCGAGAACCGTCAACCTCGCGGGGGCAAGCATCACGGCGCCGTTCAAGGTGGCGCTCATGCACGCGGTCGACGAGCTGGAACCGCTGGCCCGGCGGGTGGGCGCCATCAACACGATTGTCGTGCGGGACGGACGCTGGCACGGGGCCAACACGGATGTCCATGGATTTTCGGCCCCCTTGACAGGGCGGATTGCCGTCAGGGGGATTCGCGCGACGATTCTCGGGGCCGGCGGCGCCGCACGCGCCGTTGCTGTGGCGCTTGCCGACATGGGTGCGTCGGTCACGGTCAGTGCCCGCCGCGCCGATGCGGGTCGCGAGATTGCGGACCTGGCTGGAGGGGGCGTCGGAGAGTTCCCCCCGCGGCCGGGCAGCTGGGATGTCCTGGTGAACGCCATCCCCGCTGGCGAGGACGCGGGTGAGCGGAACCCGATTGAAGGGGCTGCGCTCGACGGCGAAATCGTGTTCGATCTCGTGTATGCCCCCGCGCGGACGCGGCTCCTCCTGGATGCGCGGGCCGCCGGCTGCCTGACGATCGGTGGCCTGGAAATGCTGGTCGCGCAGGCAGAGCGCCAGTTCGAGCTGTGGACCGGCCAGGCTCCTCCAGCCGGCCTCTTCCAGGCGGCCGCCGCTCGAGGTATCGACGAATGAAGCAGACAACGTTCGAGGAGTTCGTGGAGCTGGCGCGCCGCGGCACGTTCGTGCCGGTGGTCAAGGAGATCATGGCGGACCTCCTGACGCCCGTCTCCGCCTTTCTCAAGATCGCCGAGCACTCCGACTACGCCTTCCTCTTCGAAAGCGTCGAAGGAGGTGAACGGGTTGCCCGCTACTCGTTCCTTGGAAAGGACCCCTTTCTGGTTCTGAAGGTGCGGGGCGGCAGGACCATGATCGATCGCTCGGGCGTGCAGACCGAGACGGACGAACCCTTCGTGCCGGTCGTCCGCCGACTGATGGCGGAGTTCCAGTCGCCGTACGTACCGGGGCTCCCGCGGTTGACCGGCGGGGCCGTCGGCTTCATCGGCTACGATGCCGCGCCGCTCTTCGAACCGGCGCTCGAAGAAGCCTGGAGAGGGGCACCCTGGGCATCGGGAGAAGCGGAAGACGACGCCGGGTTCATGCTGTTCGATACGGTCCTGGCGTTCGATCACGTGAAGCACCGGATCCTGATCGTTGCCAACGCGCGCATCACGGCGGATGAGGATCTGGAGGCGCTCTACGGATTCGCCTGCGCGAAGATCGGGTTCCTCGAGCGGGAACTCGAACGCGGGCTGTCGCACGCCGAAGCCGGGAAGAGCGGTCCGCCGGAAGTGCGGACGAACCAGACGAAGGAACACTTCGAAAACGGCGTACGGACGATCAAGGAGCACATCGCCGCCGGTGACATCTACCAAGGTGTGCTCTCGCAGCGCTTCGAGGCGGACATCACCGCCGACCCGTTCACGGTCTATCGAGCCCTGCGGCACGTCAACCCGTCGCCGTACATGTATTTCATGCGGCTGGGAGGACTCTCGATCGTCGGGTCGTCGCCAGAGATGCTGGTGCGCGTCGAAGGGGGCCGTGCGGAAACGCACCCGATCGCCGGCACCCGGCCGCGGGGCGTCACCGATGAGGATGACCTCCGCCTGGGCGAAGAGCTGCGCCGCAACGAGAAGGAACGGGCGGAGCACGTGATGCTCGTGGATCTTGGCCGCAACGATCTCGGCCGCGTGAGCGAGTTCGGTTCCGTGCGCGTACCCCAGTACATGACGCTCGAACGGTATTCACATGTGATGCACCTGGTCTCGCGGGTCGAGGGGCGGCTGGCGGCCGATCAGGACCACCTCGACGCCCTCGTGGCGTGCTTTCCGGCAGGCACCGTGTCGGGCGCGCCAAAAATCCGCGCCATGCAGATCCTGGCGGCGCTCGAGCCCACCCGCCGGGACGTGTACGCAGGCGCCGTGGGGTACATCGATTTTGCGGGAAATCTCGACTTCTGCATTGCGATCCGGACGATTACCATCCGAGACGGCAAGGCCCGTGTCCAGGCAGGCGCGGGCATCGTGGCCGACTCCAATCCCGCGGCGGAGTACGAGGAGACGCGCGACAAGGCGCGGGCTCTGCTGCAGGCCCTGGCGATGGCCGAGGAAGGGCTGTGATCCTGCTGATTGACAACTACGATTCGTTTACCTGGAACCTCGCCCAGTACTTCGGCGAGCTCGACGCCCCCCCTGTCGTGCGCCGGAACGACGAGATCACGCTCGACGAGATCGAGGCCATGCGCCCATCCCACATCGTCATTTCTCCCGGGCCGGGCCGCCCGGAGGATGCCGGCGTTTCGGTCGATGTGATCAGGCGCTTCGGGCCGCAGACCCCCCTGCTTGGCGTCTGCCTCGGGCATCAGGGAATTGGCCTGGCCTTCGGCGGGGAGGTGGTGCGTGCGCAGGAGTTGATGCACGGCAAAGTCTCCTCGGTCGAGCATGACGGGCGTGGCGTATTCCGCGGCATCTCCCAGCCGTTTGCGGCCGGGCGGTATCACTCTCTCGTGGTTGCCGATCCGCTCCCGGCCGAGCTCGAAGCTTCTGCCCGCACGGAGGATGGCACCCTGATGGGTGTGCGCCACCGGGAGTTCCCGATCCATGGGGTGCAGTTCCACCCCGAGTCTGTGCTGACCGGCGAGGGCAAGCGGCTCCTGCGGAATTTCCTGGATCTCTAGACCGATGTTTCCCTCACTGCTCGAGAAACTGCAACG
>JACCXG010000418.1 GCA_013697225.1 Acidobacteriota bacterium | reverse complement strand
GGGTGCCCGGCACGGGCGGGGGTGGCGGCGGCTCGACCGGAGGATGTCCGGGCACCACGCCCTTCCCCGGCGCGGTGTGCGTGAACGGCGGGTGGATCCCCGGCTCGGGCGGGGGCGGCGGCGGATCGACCGGGGGCTGCCCGGGCACGACGCCCTTCCCGGGCGCCATCTGCGTGAACGGCGGATGGTTCCCTGGCAGCACCGCCTCGTCCTGCACCACGCCGGATCCGTTCGTCGCCATCGGCGGCGGCATCTGCAGTAACGGCGGCTGGAGTCCCCGGAGATAGTGCACTTGGGGTGGCGTCCGTGGCCAGGGGACCGTTCCCCCTGCCACGGATGCCGCGAGTCATCGGACTTCCCGCCTCTCCCACCATCACTCCTGGTATCCCGGCACTCCGCGGAAGTGTCACGCGGGAGAAGGGCGTGTAGAACGTGCTGTCGCTCGTGATACCGGTCTACAAGAACGCCGAGAACCTTCCCCGGTTGTTGCGGGAGGTCGAGGGGCTCGCCGGACGGCTCCCCGGAGCGCTCGAGGTCATCTTCGTCATCGACGGCAGCCCCGACGCGTCACTCGAAATCCTCCAGCGCCGCCTTCCCTCGTGGGCCGTTCGCGCGCAGCTCATCGAGCTCAGTCGAAACTTCGGATCGTTTTCTGCCATCGCCGCCGGACTTGCGAGCGCCCGGGGGGACTACATGGCCGTCATCGCTGCCGACCTTCAGGAACCCCCTGAGCTGGTACTCGATTTCCATCGGCTCCTGACGTCGGGCGTTGCAGACGTCGTGCTCGGACATCGCACCGGCCGCGCCGATCCCTGGCACTCGAGGATGCTCTCGGAGATCTTCTGGCGCCTCTACCGCCGATTCGTGCTCGAGGACATTCCCAAGGGAGGCATCGACGTCTTCGGGTGCACGCGCCAGGTTCGCGATCGCCTGCTGGAACTGCGGGAGGTCAACACCAACCTGATCGCGCTCCTGTTGTGGCTTGGGTTCCGGCGGGCATTCGTACCCTACGAACGTCGCCCGCGCCTCGAGGGTCGAAGCGCGTGGACGGCAGCACGGAAGATTCGCTACGCCGCCGACAGCGTGTTCAGCTTCACGGATCTGCCAATCCGGGCCCTTCTGGTGCTGGGAGCGGCAGGAAGCCTCTTCGCTGCTGCTGCGGGCATGACTGTTCTGCTCATGTGGTCACTGGGGCGGATTCCCGTATTGGGCTACACCCCGCTGATGCTGGTGATTGTCTTCTTTGGAGGGCTCACCGCCCTGGGTCTTGGCATCGTGGGCCAGTACCTCTGGCTCTCGCTCCAGAACGCCAGAAATCGTCCGAGCTTCGTCGTCAGGGACGCATGGTCTTTCGGCCAGGATCAGCAAGAGGGGCTGCCCGCGGACAGGCAGCGGCCGGTGTCATGATCTCAGCGCTGGAGTGCCAGGAACTCGTCGTAGTCGCGGATGTAGTCGTCCGCATCGTAATGGTCGGACGCGAACACCAGGAGCAGAGCATCGGCCGAGTACTTGTACTGCACGGCCCAGATCATCGGCGGCAGGTACAGACCGAGATCCGGCTGGTCCAGGACGATCTCCTCGCTGGCCGCTCCATCGTCCACGACGACGCTGACCGACCCGCGGGCGCACACAATGAACTGCTCGCACCTCCGATGGGCGTGTTCCCCGCGGACGTCCTTTCCTGGCACGTCGAACACCATGAAGTAGCGTCTGGGCGTGAAAGGAATCTGCGAGACGAACTCCCCTGCCGACAGGCTTCCTCTCAGATCGGTCACCAGCAGCAGCTGATGGAGCGTGACCCGGCCGACGGAGGTTTCCTGTCCGGCGCCCGGCCTGCCCGGCTGCAGGGGAGTTGCCGCTCCGGCGGCGCGCAGAGCGGTGTCCACATACCCTGTGATGCGCGCGGGATTTCCTGACACGATGGCCCTGGCGGGCACATCGTGTGTCACGATCGAGCCGGCGCCAATCAACGCCCGGGCGCCGATCGTCACGCCTGGCAGAATAGCGGCTCCTCCGCCAATCGACGCACCGCGCGAGACGTGCGTCTGGAGCACGGATGCCTGGTACTGCCTGCTCCTGGGATATTTGTCGTTCGAGAACGTGACGTTCGGTCCGATGAACACATCGTCCGCCACGCGAAGCCCGTCCCAGAGCTGCACCCCGCATTTCACCGTCACCCGATCTCCGATGACGACGTCGTTTTCGACGAAGACGTGATCGCAGATGTTGCAGTCACGGCCAATGACCGCTCCCTGCAGGATGTGTGCAAAGGCCCACACCCGGGTGTTCTCGCCAATCGCGGCGCTTTCGCAGAGCGCGCGGGGGTGAACGAAGAAAGGGGGACGCTGCTCGTTATCTGGCATCTGGGCCGGTCTGCCCCTTCCATCCTAGCTTCCCGCACCGGAGCCGGCAACTGGCGTTCGCCCGTGAGGAGCGGCGCATGAGGCCACGGTTTACCCTGCGTACGGCGCTTACGTCCGCGCTGGCGGCAAGTGCCGTCCTGGCCCTTGTCGTGAGATGCGTCTCGATTGCGGAGCCGCTAGGCATCGATCAGAGCCTGTGGGCTTCAGCCGTCAGGGGCATGGCGCGCGGGCAGCTCCTGTATCGTGATGTCTGGGAGCAGAGGCCCCCGGGGATCTACTGGGTCTACCTTGCCGGCTTCCGCAGCTTCGGCTGGACGGCTGCCACTGTTGCCTGGCTCGACATCCTGGCGTCCGCTGTGACGACGGGGCTGGTGTATGCCATCACCCGCCGTTTGAGCGATCCACTGTGTGCCTCGCTGGCAGCGGCGTGTTACGCCGTGCTGACAATGCCCGCGTGGCTCTACCGGCACGGAGGCTTTCTCGAACGCAGCGTCAGCGAAACATTCATCGTCTTGTGCGTAGGGATGGCCTTCTGGTGTGCCGTTGCGTTCCGGGATCGCCCCTCGCAGGTGCTCGCACTGGGGGCTGGCCTGTTCGCAGGGGCAGCTGTGGTATTCAAGCCGAACGCCGGCCTGTATCTTCCAGCCGTGCTGATCTGGATGCTGATGTATGCGCGCCAGCCGGCCGGGCGTGCTGCGGGGTCGGTGGTCCGGCCCATCGCGCTGGCGCTTGCCGGCGCGTGTATCCTGCCGGCCGTTGCAATCGTCTGGTTGTGGCGCCTGGAGCTGCTGGGGGATGCGGCTGTGGCCGTCATAGATTTCAATCGCTTCTATGTGTCCCAGGGCGTTACGGCCGGAGGTCTGGCGCTCGGGTTCTCCAAGGCGGTGTGGCTGCGGATGAAGACCGATCCGCTGTGGCTGGCGGGAGGCATTGGAGCAATCGCCGCACTGTGGGATCTTGGAAGGAATCGAAGGCTTTCGCCCATAGCGGCCGTCGCAGTTCTGTGGGGCGGAACCGCTGCCCTGGTGATCCTCGTGAACGGCATCCGCCTGTTCAACAGCTACTTCATTCAGGCCCTGGCGCCGCTCTCGATCCTCGCGGCCTGGCACCTGACGCAGGCCGCGCGTGGATCGCTCATCCGTCGTGTGATCGCTGGCGCGACAGTCGTGCTGATGCTGGGACTTCTGATCCAGCGGAGCTACCCTGCGCGCGTCTTCGAGTTCGCGCGCGCGGATTTCGACGCGCTCCGCGGCGGTGTCGATCGCCCGGCCTACCTGGAGCGATTCGGTGGCTACGGGAACAACCGCGGGTACTCGGCCCGGGCGAATGCCGAGTTGTCCGACTACATTCGGGCGCACACGGCGGCGGATGACCGGATCTTCCTCTTCGGCATCAATGGCGCCGGGGTTTACTTCCATGCCGATCGTCTGACTGCTCACCGCTTCCTTCGCGTCAACTTTTTCGTCGCCACGGACTTTCCCGATCCTCGCTTCCGGCTCGACGCGGTCGTCGCAGACCTCATCGTGCGGCGTCCGCGCTATGTGATCTTCGAGCGGCTCCACTCGGCATCGGAAATGGGCCGCGCTGCAGACGCTCTCGAGGAGGATCCTGATGTCGTCAGGCTCCTCGCATCGTATCGGCTCGAGACCCGGATCGAAGACTTCACGTTGTACCGACTGGTCGAGCCGTGAGCTCCTTCATACTTGCGGCTTCCCGACGGCTGCTGCGCCCTGTCAGGGTTGTACCATTCCGCGCATGACCCGGCAGATCCTCCGTGGGGCCGCCGCCGCCGCGCTCGGCGCCGTCCTCGGGGCGCTGTGCCTCACTGGGGCGTTTGCGTTCCGGCCGGAGCTTGCGCTCGAGATGGACCGTGACCTGCCGCGCCGGATGGCCGCGGGGCTGTACTCGTCCGAGCGTGTCGGTCTCGACACCTTTGCGTGGACGGGGGCGCGCGCCGACATCATGCTGCAGGGGCTGCCGCGCTCCTCGGCCTGGATCTGCGCGGTCCGTTTCCGTGGCGGAAGGGGAGAACCGCTCCCTCAGCCCCATGTGGATGTCGCGATTGACGGGCTCAGCCAGGCGAGGCCTCTCGCCACAAACGACTATCAGGAGGTGGAGGTCACGGCCCCTGCGAGAGCGACGGACGGGCTGACGCTGAGCATCGCGAGCTCCACCACTGTAATCCCCGGGCCGTCCGATCGGCGCGAGCTGGGCATTCAGCTCGATCGCGTGGCATGCCGGCCGGCGGAGGGCCGGGCCGTGACGCCACCCCGCCGGGCCGTTCGCGCGGCGACAGCCGTAGCGGCCGCGTTTGGCGTGGCGGCCGTTGTTGCGGGAGCAACCCTCCCGTTGGCGGCCGGTGTGGGGGCGCTGGTCGCCGCGGCTCAGGGCTGGGCGCTCTCGGAGGGGCTGGGATCGTACGGGCAGTTTCCGGACACGGCGCTGCGTCTCGGCCTCCTGCTGGCCGCAATCGGCGCCGGCCTGGTGCGGACGCTCGACGCGGGGCTGCGCATCCGGCTGAGTACGGCCGCCGGGGCGGTCCTGCTGTTTTCGGCCGCTGTCCTCTACGTCAAGCTGCTTGGCCTGCTCCATCCGTCCAAGCTGTTGATCGACGCGCTCTTTCACGCGCACCGCTTCCAGACGGTGCTGGCGGGGAACTACTACTTCACGCAGCAGATGCCCGGAGGCGTCAGCTTTCCGTACGCCATCGCGCTGTATCTTTTTGCCGCCCCGTGGGCGTCGTTCACGCGGGACCACGTCAGCCTGCTCCGGATCGTGGTCTCCTCCTCGGAGGTCCTCGCAGGTGTGCTTCTCTACGTCGTCGTCATGCGAACCTGGCAGGACCGCCGTGCGGGTGTGCTTGCGGTCGTGCTCTTTCACGCCGT
>JACCXG010000394.1 GCA_013697225.1 Acidobacteriota bacterium | reverse complement strand
ACCGCACGACCAGCTGCCCCTTCATGTCGCGGCAGCGGTCGTCAGCGGAGAGGTTGCAGTAGTAGTCGAACGTCCCTGCCTGATCGGCGCGGAATTCGAACGTGACGGTCTGGTTGGCGCCAGCCCGCTTGGAGATGCGGTAGTGGTCGCTGGTGAAGCTGTGCGGCATGTCCGACGCCGTGAACGTGATCTTCACCACGTCGTCTCTCTGCACCTCGATACGGGTGGGGGAGAAGGCGTGATCGCGACCGGTGATCGAGAACTCGCGGACCTGGCCCTGGTTGGCCGAGAGGCCTACCAGGCAGACCGCCGCGATGGCAAGGGCTGTGAGCGGACGGATCATGACTGAGTCTCCCGGGGAGCCGACGGGGCCACGGCGGCCCCGTCATATGGAAGTTCCCCGACGTTTTAGACGGTCGGCTGGGGAGCCTGGTCGAGACTAGTTCTTTTCTGCCGGTTGTTCGTCGCCGCGCCCGGGAGAGCCCCCCTGGTCCCTGGCGCCCCCTTCAGGACGCCCCCGGTCACCACGGTACCCGCCCTCACGACGGCCACCCTCACGCGGGGGGCGATCCCCCTCGTGTCGTGGTCCACCCCCTCCGCCCGACGGGGGAACGCCCCCCTCCGGCGGATCGAGGAGAACCTTGCGGCTCAGCCGGATTTTCCCGGAAGGGTCGATGTTGATGACTTTCACCAGCATCTGCTCCCCTTCCTTCAGTTCGTCGCGAACGTCCTTCACGCGGTAGTGCGCAATCTCTGACACGTGGAGCAGCCCGTCGAGCCCCGGCATGATCTCCACGAAGGCCCCGAAGTCGGTGATCCGCTGGACCTTGCCCATATAGGTCTTGTTCAGCTCAGGCGTGGCGGTCAGCTCCTGGATGATCCCGATCGCCTTCTGAGCGGAGGCTTCATCAGCCGACGCCACGTTCACGCGGCCGTCGTCTTCGACGTCGATCTTGACCCCCGTGCGCTCGATGATGCTGCGGATCATCTTTCCGCCCGGGCCGATGACGTCGCGAATCTTGTCGACCGGGATCCGGATCGTGACGATGCGCGGGGCGTGCGCCGAGACGTCGGACCTGGAGACGCCCAGCGTCTGCTGCATCTTCTCGAGGATGTGCAGCCTGCCAACGCGTGCCTGCTCGAGCGCCTTGCGGAGGATCTCCGTGGTGATCCCCGAGACCTTGATGTCCATCTGGAGAGCGGTGATTCCGGCCTCCGTCCCGGCGACCTTGAAGTCCATGTCACCGTAGTGGTCCTCGGCGCCGGCGATATCGCTCAGGACCGCGTACTTCCCGGTCTCCTCGTCCATGATGAGGCCCATCGCGACCCCCGCGACCGGCGCCTTGAGCGGGACCCCGGCGTCCATCATCGCCAGTGATCCGCCGCAGACCGATGCCATGGAAGAGGAGCCGTTCGACTCCAGGATGTCGGAGACGAGCCTGATTGTGTAGGGGAAGACCTCCTCCCCCGGAACCATCGGGGCGAGCGCCCGTTCGGCGAGCGCGCCGTGGCCGATCTCGCGCCGGCCCGGGCCGCGCAGGAACGCCACCTCCCCGACCGAGAACGGCGGGAAGTTGTAGTGCAGCATGAAGCGCTTCCACTGCTCGCCGTCGACCATTTCGATCTTCTGCTGGTCCTCCGCCGTCCCGAGTGTGGCGGTGACGAGCGCCTGCGTCTCACCGCGCGTGAACACCGCGGATCCATGCGTGCGCGGCAGCACGCCGACCTCGATGGTGATGGGGCGAATCTCGTCGAACGCGCGGCCGTCGAGCCGCGTGCCGCGGTCGAGCGCCTCGTCGCGCATGACCTTCCCCTTCAGTTGCTTGAAGATGGTCTTCGCCTCGGTGCGGCGCTGGACCTCGCCGTCGGGTATCCCGGCAATGAGATCCTCGAGAACCTGGTCCACGCGGTCGTAGTTCTCCAGCTTCCCCCGGATCCGCATGGCTTCGCTGAGAGGGACGTAGACCTTTTCTTCCACTTCGCGGTAGAAGTCCGGGCCGATTTCCTTCTTCTGGACCTGGATCTTCTCCTTGCCAGCTTCCGACGCAAGCGCATCGATCCCGGCGACGATGTCCCGGATGGCGGCGTGAGCGGCCTCGAGCGCCTGCAGCATCTCGTCTTCGGTGACCTCCTTCGCCCCCGCCTCGACCATCACGATCGCGTCACGGCTGCCAGCCACGATCAAATCCAGCCGGCTGCGACGCCGCTGTTCGAAGGTGGGGTTGATCACGAAGCTGCCGTCCACCATGCCCACGCGAACGCCCGCGGTCGTGCGGCTGAAAGGCAGGCCCGAGAGGGCAAGGGCCGCGGAAGAGCCGGTGATCGCCAGTACATCAGAATCGTGCTCGGTGTCGGCTGAGAGGACGAGTGCGATGATCTGCGTCTCGCGGCGCCAGCCTGACGGGAACAGCGGCCGGATCGGGCGGTCAATCAGGCGGCTCGTCAGCACCTCTTTCTCGCTCGGCTTGCCTTCACGCTTGAAGAAGCCCCCAGGAATCCTCCCCGACGCGTAGGTATATTCACGGTAATCGACGGTGAGCGGGAGGAAGTCGATGCCCTCGCGGGGGTTCGCCGCGGCGCAGGCGGTCACGAGGACCATCGTGTCGCCGGAGCGGACAATCACCGCGCCGTCGGCCTGCTTGGCCAGCCGGCCCGTCTCGATCGAGAGGGTCTGCGAGCCGATGGAAATCTGGCGTGTATGCATGTTGGCTGTCTCGTCTGACGCTTTCCTTTTCCTGCTGCCTGGTCCGGTGACCTGTTACTTGCGGATTCCCAGCCGGCGGATCAGCTCGGCGTAGCGCTCGGTGTCCTTGCGCTTGAGGTAGTCGAGCAGGCGACGGCGCTGGCCGACCAGCATCAGCAACCCGCGGCGCGAGTGATGATCCTTTGCGTGGGTCTTGAAGTGCTCCGTCAGGTAGGTGATGCGGTCGCTCAGGAGCGCGACCTGCACCTCGGGCGAACCGGTGTCCGACTCATGGGTGCGGTAGTTACCGATGACGTCCGTCTTACGTTCCTTGTTGAATGCCACGTATGCCTCCACGCACGGCCCAGACGGTCACTCGAGAGACGCTCCACTCTCTCGAATTCCGGCACCCTCCGATGCCGCTACCAAGCCGCCGTTGCTGACAATGAAGAAGCTGGGAGAGCTGCAATTCCAGCAGATACAATATTTTACACCAGTACAACAAACGGTTGCAAAAGCCCGCCTGCGCCCGCGCGGCCTACCGCCAGCAGGGCGCCGCTTCCGTCCACGACCCGGACGGCCACCGGCGCCGGGTCCGAATCGGACTCCCAGGCGCCTGCCAGATCTCCACCGTCCAGGGGATGGCCGTGTGCCACCCGCTGGGCGCCCCGCGCGTTCACGACGACCTTCGGAAGCCGCGGGAGCAAGTCGGTCATCGGGACGAGCTTTGACAGCGCGGCAGACCCGGACCTCTGAATCTCCTCCAGCGGAACGGCCTGAGCCAGCGTGAACTCTCCCGCGCGGGTCCTCCGCAGGGTCTCGAGGTGACCGCCGCAACCGAGGCGCTGCCCCAGATCGTGTGCGAGCGACCTGACGTAGAAGCCGCTCGAACTCCGGACCCGCAGGCTGATCAGCCCCCCCTCGTAGTGGAGGAGCTCCAGGCTATGGACCGTGACCTCCACCGCCCGCATCTCCACAGCCTTGTTCAGCCGGGCGAGCAGGTAAGCCGGGGTACCCGAGATCTTTTTCGCGGAAAATGGGGGAGGCATCTGCCGGTAGGTGCCCGTGAACGCCGTCAGGGCCTCCTGGAGGGCTGCTTCGGAGACGTCGGGACTCACGGGAGGGGCGCCGAGCTGCAGACCTTGCCCGTCGGGTTCCCGGATGACACGCTCCTCCGCATCGTAGGTGGCGGTCGCAGACCCCAGCCTGATCCCGGCGACGTACTCCTTCTCGTCCATCGTCAGGAACCGGGCGAGCCGGGTGGCCCGCCCGATCACAAGGGGGAGGACGCCGGTTGCGAGCGGATCCAGTGTGCCCGTGTGACCGACACGCGAGAGCCCTAGCGCCCGTCGTACGCGCGCCACGACGTCGTGCGACGTCGGCCCGGCGGGCTTGTCGACGACGAGCGCCCCGTTCATGCGGTGGGGCGTGTCTGAAGACCTTGGGCGACTGCGGCGACGAGCCGGTCCAGAATCGCGCCGCGAATCTGCGTCAGCGGTCCGGTGACGGTGAAGCCTGCCGCGTTCTTGTGGCCGCCACCCCCGAACGCGCTCGCGACGAGACGGACATCCACGTCGTACTTCGACCGGAGGCTGACCCTCACGGCGTCGCCGGCATCGACACGGAAGAAGACCACCGCCTGTATCTCCCGTGCTGTCAGCGGGAGGTTGATCAACCCTTCGGTGTCGTTGTGGGTGCACCCGCACGACTCGAGCATCGCGTCGTCCAGGTACAGGACGGCGAGCCGCCCCTCGTCGAGCAGTTCCATCGAGTCGAGCAGAGAGCCGATCAGCTTGAGCTTGCCGAAGCTGTTGCTGTCGAAGATCCGCCTGGCCATGGCTGCCGGATTGACGCCAGCCTCGACCGTCTGCCGGCAGATGTCGAAGGTTCGTGGAGTGATGTTCGAGTGATGGAACGAGCCGGTGTCGGTCAGGATGGCCAGATAGATATGTGTGGCGATCTCCCTCGTGAGCGGGACACCCAGCGCGCCGATCACGTCGAACACCATCTCGCCGCACGCCGCGGCTGACTCATCGAACCAGTTGACGTCGCCGTACATCCGGTTGCCGCCATGGTGATCGATGTTGATGATGTAGCGCCCTTCGAATCCCCGGACGCCGGTCCGGCTCAGGTCGCTGCACTCCATGACAATCACGGCATCGGCTTCGGCGTCAGCCGGAACGTCGCTCGCGATCTCGATCCGGTCGACACCCGGGAAGCCGGAGTAGTGCTCGGGCGGGCGATCGGCGTTCACGATGCGCACCTTCTTCCCGAGTGCCTCGAGGGCGAACGCCATCGCCAGCTGCGAGCCGATCGAATCCCCGTCCGGACGGGCATGCGAGGTGAGCAGGAAGCGCTGGCGGGTGATCAGGTCCTGACGAATCCGCCCGATCAGCCGCTCGGCTGCGGGCTGGGCGACCGCCGAAGCGGCGCCCGGAGAAGCGGGGTCACTCATCGTGTTGGTTGTGCTCGTCGGTTGTGTGCTCGTCCGCTGCTTTATTGCCCCCGTCCGACGGCACGTCTGCTTGCCGGGCCGCTGCCGCACGCTCGGCTTCGATGTCGTGCAGGAGGCGGGCGACACGTTCCGCCCGCTCGACGCCTTCGTCGTAGAAGAACTCGAGCCGCGGAACGCGCTTCAGCCGCAGCCGGCCGCCTATCTGCCGGCGCAGAAAGGGAGAGGCCCTTTCAAGTGCCCGGGCCGACTCGCGGCGGGCCTTGTCGTCGCCGAGCGTCGTGTAGTACACCCGCGCCACCTGAAGATCGGGTGTGACCTTGACCTGCGTGATGGTGAGGAACCCAATCCCCGGATCGTGGACATCGCGTCCGATGAGATCCGACAACTCCTCCCGGAGCTGATCACCTATCCGTGCAGGACGCGGGCTCGGGGGCATGGGTCTCCAACACGTTCTGCCCGGCGGCCGTCAGCCCAGCACCGTCGCAACCTTCTCGACGACGAAGGCTTCGATGATGTCTCCCACTCTGATGTCGCTGAAGCGGTCGAAGCCGATGCCGCACTCCATCCCGGCCCTGACCTCCGACACGTCGTCCTTGAACCGCCTGAGGGAGCCGATCTTTCCCTCGAACACGACGGCGTTGTCGCGGAGCAGCCTGGCCTGGGTCTCCCCCGACCGTGCGATGCGCCCGTCGGTGACCATGCAGCCCGCAATCGTGCCGAACTTCGGCACCTTGAAGATGTCACGCACTTCGGCAGCCCCGAGGCGTACCTCGCGGAACGTCGGATCGAGGAGTCCGGCCATGGCCTTCTTCATCTCGTCGACGACGTTGTAGATGACGGAGTGGAGCCGGATGTCCACGCTCTCGCGCTCCGCCACGTCCGAGGCATTCCTGTCGGGGCGGACATTGAAGCCGATGACGATGGCGTTGGAGGCGGAGGCCAGGAGCACGTCGGATTCGTTGATGGCGCCGACTCCCCGGTGGATGATCCGCACCTTCACCTTCTCGTCGGTGAGCTTGGCCAGCGTATCGCCGAGCACCTCGGCAGAGCCCTGCACGTCGGCCTTGACGATGATCGGCAGCTCCTTCACGCCACCTTCGATCTGCGCCTGCAGCGATTCGAGCGTGAGGCGGTTGCTCCGTCCGCCAAGTGCTTTCTCCTTCGCCTGGACCTGTCGGAACGTGGCGATCTGCCGCGCCTTGGCGGCATCGGTCAGCGCCTGGAACGCATCACCCGGCAGCGGCAGACCGCCCAGGCCGAGTACTTCAACAGGCGTTGCCGGGCCCGCGACCTTCAGCTGTCGCCCGCGATCGTCGATCAGTGCTCTGACCTTGCCGACGATCGTTCCGGCAATCAGGGTGTCGCCGACGCGCAGCGAGCCATCCTGCACGAGGATCGTCGCAACGGGACCGCGTCCCTTGTCGAGTTTCGACTCGAGGACCGTGCCGGAGGCGTTCCGCTTTGGATTCGCCTTCAGCTCGCTGAGCTCGGTGACGAGGAGCACCATCTCCAGCAGGAGATCCAGGTTCTGCCTCATCTTGGCCGACACTTCGACCATGACCGTCTGGCCGCCCCACGCTTCCGGGGTCAAACCCAGCTCGGCGAGCTCGTTCTTCACGCGGTCCGTATTCGCCCCGGGCTTGTCGATCTTGTTGATGGCCACGAGGATCGGTACGCCTGCCGCCCTCGCGTGGTCGATCGCTTCCTTCGTCTGCGGCATGACCCCGTCGTCAGCCGCGACGACGAGCACGACGACGTCGGTGACACGTGCTCCGCGGGCGCGCATCATGGTGAACGCTTCGTGACCCGGCGTATCGAGGAAAACCACGTTCCGTGCGTTGACCTGCACGGCGTACGCGCCGATGTGCTGCGTGATTCCGCCTGCCTCCCGCTCGGCGACACGTGTCGAGCGGATAGCGTCGAGCAGCGTCGTCTTTCCGTGGTCGACGTGCCCCATGACCGTCACCACCGGGGCGCGGGTCACGAGATCGGCGGGGTCGACATCTTCGGACTCGACTTGCAGGAGCTCTTCTTCGAAGCTCTGCATCTTGACGTCGGCACCGAACTCACGGGCGACCATCGCTGCTGTTTCGTTGTCGAGCGTGCTGTTGATGGTCAGCACCATGCGGCGCTCGATGAGCTTCTTCAGAACGTCCTTGGCCTTGAGATCCAGCTTGGCGGCAAGATCGGCGACGGTCATCCCTTCCGCAAGGGTGACCGTACGGGTGACTGGCGGCGGTGCCATTGGCATCGACGGGGCGGTCTGGCGCGGCCCATGGTCGCGCCGCGCTCCGCCACCCGGCCGCGAATGCCGCGGCGGAGGAGGCCTGTAGCCTGGGAGCCCCGGCCGGGGCGGCAGCGGTGGCCGCACGGGCTGGGCCGGCAGCGGACGCGGGCCCCCCATCGGCTGCCGCGGCGGCAGCCCGCTGGAAGGCCTGTGCGGGGGACGCGCGACCGACCCGGGGGCTCCCTGAGCCGGTGCACGTCCCGCAGCCGGACGGCTGAGATTTCCTGTTGCAGCGGCCGGGGCGGCAGGTGCCGGAGGGCGCACCAATATCGGTCGGCGCGGTTGGGCCGGTGGGGCCTGCCCGGTTCTCGGATCCTCGACCCGGAGACGCAGCGTGGGGGGCACGACCCGACCAGTGGGCGCCGGTACGATCGGGCGTGGCGCCGGGGGCGGGGGTGGCGTCTGCTGTGCCGGAGCCGGCTGGGGGATGGGCTCCGGTTCGGCGGCGGCAGGAGGAACGTCCGCCTCCGCAACCGGCGCTTCCGGCGCGGCGGCGACCACGGGCTCCTGCGCAACCGGAGCTGGCACCGGCTCGGGGGCCGCTTCCACGACGGGCGGCGGCTCCTGCACGTCGGCGGAGACCTGAACCGGTTCTTCCTCTTCGACCTCAGTTGCGGCCTGCGGCACCGGTTCCGGGATGAACGGCGCAGGGGAGGAGGGAGGAGGCATGACGAGAGCTTCCGCCTCGTCATGGAGATCCGCCCCAGGCTCGGGAACCGGCGCGATCGGCTTGGCCGATTTGACGAGGCGCGGCGGCGGCAGCGCGGGAGCAGTCTTCACCGGCTCAGGCGCCTTGGCAGCGGGCTTCCGCCCCTTCGACGCCACCGGTGCGTCAGCAAACGACGCGTTCGACGGCACACTGATGTTCCGCTGGCGAGCGAGGCGCTCGACGAACTGCCGCGCGACGACCTCCTCGATCGTGCTCGACGCGCTTTTCACCTCGATCCCGTGGTCGCGCTTGAGCAGCGCCATCACTTCCTGGCTCGAGGTATTGAGGAGTTCCGCGACCCTGTAAATCCTGACTGTTGCCATTCGTTTAGCTGTTCTCTGTCTTGTCGTCGGCCGCCCCGGCGGCAACCTGCTGATCCTGCTCTGTCCCGATTCCCTCGGCTGCCGCCGCACGGGCCAGCCCCGCGTCGGGCTCGCCGGCATCGGCTTCCGTGTTCAGTGACGCCTCCGCGGCGGACTGCTCGCCAGCCTCCAACTCCTGACCGGCCCCCTGCGCCCCCTCCGCGTCGTCGGCAGGCGCCTCGCCGATCTCCAGAGCACCGAGTTGCGCCTCGACTTCGCGACGCTTCTCTTCCTCGCTCTTGATGTCGATCTTCCAGCCGGTCAGTTTTGCCGCAAGCCGGACGTTCTGCCCCTTCTTGCCGATGGCCAGCGACAACTGCTTGTCCTCGACGACCACTTCCATCACCCGCTCCGCGTCGTCCACGATTGACACGCGCTGGACCTTGGCCGGGCTGATCGCGTTGGTGACGAAGAGGACCGGGTCCTCCGACCACTCCACGATGTCGATCTTTTCTCCCCGGAGCTCGCGGATGATGGATTGGACGCGCGTGCCCTTCATCCCGACGCAGGCCCCGACAGGGTCCACGTCGCGCTCGCGCGAGTAGACAGCCACCTTGGCGCGATCGCCGGCTTCCCGCACGGCGCCCCGGATGACGACCGTCCCGTCGTAGATCTCGGGTACCTCCTGCTCGAACAGCTTGATGAGCAGGGCAGGGTCGGTCCGTGAGAGTACGATCTGCGGCCCCTTGGCGCTCCGGTTCACCCCACGGACCACAGCGCGCAGGCGGTCACCGACGGTGTAGTTCTCGGCGCGCGACTGTTCCTTGCGGGGGAGCTGGCACTCGACGCGTCCGAGCTCGACGATGATGTCGCCGTTTTCGAACCGCTTCACCATCCCGCTCATGACCTCGCCGATCCGCTCGCTGTACTCGGCGAACACGTTGTCCCGTTCCGCTTCCCGGACCTTCTGAAAGATCACCTGTTTGGCGGTCTGGGCCGCGATACGCCCAAGATCCTCGGTGGGGCGCGGAAACTCGATTTCCATGTCCACCTCGGCTTCGTCGCCGTACAGCCCCTGAGCCTCGCCAAGCGAGATCTGCGTGGACGGGTCGGTCACCTCCTCCACGATCTTTTTCACTGCGTACAGCTCGAGCTGGCCGCTCTCCTGATTGAACCGCGCGCGCAGCGCCTCGCTTTTGTAGCGCTTGCGTGCCGCGGCCTCCAGGGCGTCCTGGACGGCACTGATGATGATCTCCGGCTCGACACCCTTCTCTTTGGCGATGGCGTCGATCTGCTGCAACAACGGGTTGACTGTCGGCATTCGTTTGTCGCTTCCTGCTTCCTGCTCCCCGCTGCCAGCCTTCCGCTCCGCCCGGCCGCAACGACCTCCGCGAACTCGTCTGAAGGCCGGCCCGTCAGGAGCGGACGCTGCCTAGAATTCCACGGCCAGCTGCCCGCGCTTGATCTGCGCCAGGGGAACCCGGTGCGTCCGGCGTCCCTCCTCGAGCAGCACGTGCCCGTCTTCGACTCCCGTCAGCCGCCCTGAAAAGGCGGATTGCCCCTCGAGCGGCTCGACCGTGACGATCTTCGCCAGCCGCCCGGTGAACCGCCGGTAATCCGCCTGATGGCGCAGCGGCCGATCCAGTCCGGGCGAGGAAACCTCGAGGGTGTAATTCTGATCAAGCGCCGCTTCGCCGATGTCCTCCTCCTCCACGTCCAGAATCGCGCTCAGGTCGCGGCTGACTCGCCCGCACTCCTCAATGCCCACGGCTTCTTCCGGACTCTCCGGCACGCCACGGTCGGGGCGGTCGATGATCACGCGCAGCACGGTACCGACCGGTTCCCGGCGAAGCTGCACGTCGAAGATCTCGAGCCCGCAACTGTGCGCCACGCGCTCCGCAATCCCGCGGATCCGCGCGAGCGTCTGTGTCTGCGCCGTACAGAGCCCCTGAAATGGAAAAAGTGGGCACGAGCCCACTCGGGTTGTTCCTCGAAGCTGGCAAAGGACAATATATCAAAAATCCAGGTGCCGTGCGGCTCCTCAGGCGCTCACCGCGAGGGGGGCAGGGGTGGCGACCAGGTCGTACCCGCGGCTGTCCACGACTGTCGCACTGATGAGGTCGCCTGGGCGGTAGCTCTCGATGTCGCAGTCGGTCAGGTAGACCACGGCGTCGATATCGGGCGCCTGACCTTCGGTGCGACCCTGGAGGACCAGCTCGTGCTCAGGCGAGGGCCCATCGACGAGAACCTGGAGGGAGGCGCCACGGCGGGCGCGCTGGGCCGCAGCCACGATCCGCTTCTGCCGGCTCATCAGGGCCTGCCGTCTCCTCCGCTTGACCCCCGCAGGCACATCGTCCCGGAGGCCGAACGCCCGCGTGCCCTCCTCGTGAGAGTAGGTGAACACGCCTACGTGATCGAACCGGGTGTCCGCGATGAAGGCATCGAGCTCGGCCACATCCGCCTCCGTTTCGCCAGGAAACCCGACGATGAAGGTCGTCCGGAGGGTGACCCCCGGGACGCGCGCTCGGATCCGCTGCAACAGCGCGTCGTAGGTCTTGCGGTTCCCTGGCCGCCGCATGCGCTTCAGCACGGCAGACGAGGCGTGCTGCAGGGGAAGATCCACATACCGGCACACCTTCTCGCACTCGGCCATCGCGTCGAGCACGTCATCGGTAATCGTGGTGGGGTAGAGATACAGGAGCCGAATCCACGTGAGTCCCTCGATCCGGTTCAGCTCCCGCAGGAGCCGTGCGAGCGCTCCGCGTTCCTTCCTGTCGATGCCGTAGAAGCTCGTGTCCTGCGAAACCAGCAGCAGTTCCCGGACCCCTCGCTCGGCCAGCACTCTGGCCTCCCGCACGACGGAGTCGATCGTGCGGCTCCGATAAGCCCCACGCAGTGTGGGGATGATGCAGAAAGCGCAGGTGTAGTCGCAGCCTTCCGCGATCTTCACGTACGCGAAGTGCGAGGGGGTGGTCAGCACTCGGGGGGTCTGATCGTCGTACAGGTACTCGGGCCGGTCCGGTCGCGAATGCGGAACGGGATCCGGCAGCGCGCCGCCCTTGCGGAGGAACGTCAGGGGCTGAGGAGTCGCGCCTGAGGCGGTCGCCACCAAGGCACGGCGCGGGTCTGCGATGGCTTCGAGGATCTGCGGCACCTCACCCGTGCCCAGCACCGCGTCGATCTCCGGGATCTCCTTCCGGAGCTCGTCCCGGTAGCGCTCGGCCAGGCATCCGGTCACCACGAGCCGCTTGTTCTCCCCCTTGATCGCCGCCATCTCCAGGATGGCATCGATCGATTCCTGCTTGGCGTTGTCGATGAACGCACACGTGTTCACCACGAGCACATCAGCCGACGCGGTGTCGGTCGTGATGTCGTGCCCGGCGTCGCGCGCCATGCCCAGCATCACCTCGCCATCCACGAGGTTCTTGGGGCAACCGAGAGAGAGAAAGCCTATCTTCATCGTTCCTTACGGGTAGATCCGGTACAACATGCGAGGGTACGGAATGGCTTCCCGCAGGTGGTCCAGGCCGCAGATCCAGCTGACAACGCGCTCGATGCCCATGCCGAAGCCGCCGTGCGGGACGCTGCCGAACCGGCGCAGGTCGAGGTACCACTCGAAGGCCGCCTGCGGCAGGTTGTGTTCCTTGATCCTCGCCAGCAGGAGGTCGTAGTCGTCCACGCGTTCCCCGCCGCCGATGATCTCTCCATAACCTTCCGGGGCGAGCACGTCGACCCCGAGAGCGACCTCCGGCCGCTCCGGATCCGGCTTCATGTAGAACGCCTTCACGGCAGCCGGATATCGGTGCACACACACCGGCCTGTCGAACTCTTCGGAGACGGCCGTTTCGTCAGGGGCGCCGAAATCGCCGCCCCACTCGAAGGGCAGGCCTTTGCGGCGGATTATTTCGGCGGCCTCATCGTAGGAGATGCGCGGGAACGGCGCCTGCACCCGTTCGAGACGTGACGTGTCGCGTTCCAGTACCTTGAGCTCCGCCGCCCGGCGCTCGAGCACGCGCTGCACGACGGAGACCACAAGCCCCTCCGCCAGCGCCATCACGTCGTCCAGCGTCGCGTAGGCGACCTCGGGCTCGACCATCCAGAACTCGGTCAGGTGCCGCCGCGTCTTGGACTTCTCGGCGCGGAAGGTCGGTCCGAAGCAGTAGACGCGACCAAGCGCCATGGCGTTGGCTTCGTTGTACAACTGCCCGCTCTGGGTCAGGTACGCGGTTTCCTGCTCGAAGTACTGCACGGGGAACAGCGTCGTGGTGCCTTCACAGGCCGACGGCGTGAAAATCGGCGTGTCGGCAAGCACGAAGCCGCGCGAGTTGAAGAAATCCCTCACCGCGTCGATCACTTCGTGCCGGATTCGCAGGATCGCCTGCTGCCGCGGTGCGCGAATCCAGAGGTGGCGCCGGTCCATCAGGTAATCGACGCCGTGTTCCTTCGGAGTGATCGGGTAATCGGTGGCCGGTGAGACGACGTCGAAGCCGGTGACGTCGAGTTCGTACCCGCCGGGGGCACGGGAGTCGGCCCGCACCGTGCCGTGCACGATGACGGAGCTTTCCTGCGCGAGGTGGTCCGCCCGGGTGAACGTGTCGTCGCCGGCCGCCTTCTTCGACATCACGCACTGGATGAAGCCGCTCCCGTCACGGACGGTCAGGAAATGAATCTTTCCGCTGGACCGCCTGTTGTGGAGCCATCCCCGCAGCGTGACCGTCTGACCCTCGTGCCGGGCGATATCCTCGATGTAGGCAATCATTTCTTCATGCTCGCGGGGCCCCACCCCCACTCGCGCGCCCTCGCGGACACGCCATCAGGCGCGCTTCCCTCCGGCCGCTCGCGCGAGCCGCAGGCGCTTGTTAATACTGTGACAAGGCGCGTTCGAGTCGCACCCGGGCCCCCTGCGCCTGCTCCAGAACGGCGGCAGGTGTGCTCGTGTTCGCCAGTTCCATCAGGTAGGTGCCGTCGTACCCGATCTTCTGCATCGACATCAGCGCCGTGTCCCAGTTGATGGCCCCCCGATAGGGGACGAGGTGCTCGTCCTCGCGCCGGTGGTTGTCGTGGACGTGGGTGGCAATGAGGTGTTCGGCCACCGTTTCGATGGCATCCGGGACGTCACCCCCGAGGAAGGCGTGGCCGAAATCGAAGCAGACGCCCGCTGCTGATGAGTCAATCTCGTCGTCGAGGATCGCCGCGAGCGATGCCGGCGTGGACACGCTGTTGGGGATGATCTCGAGCGCCACGCGCACGCCGAGGGGGGCGGCCGCCGCGACGATTGCCTCAGCGCTCTTCACGGCCGCGCTCCGGTTGTTGTCGCCCGGGTTCGCGCGGCTGTCCGGCGTGCCGAGATGTACGACGAGCAGGGGAAAGGGCACCCGCCGGGCAATCTGGAGGGCTGCTTCCGCCTCCTGGACGGCCGACTGCCGCTTGACACTGTCGCTGAGGGCGTTCGAGTAGGTTGGCGACCAGACATCCCCGGCGCCAAACGCGTCGGTGATCGGCGCGTGTACGCTGAAAAGGGCCAGCCCTGTCTCATCGAGCCACTGCGCAAGCGACTCCACCGCAGCCGGATGCCGGTAGTCGAAGTGACTGCGGGTGGCAAACAGCTCGATGCCGTCGAAGCCATGCGCCGCGACCTCTCCCAGGTGCGCGCGTTCGAGCTTCTGGTCATGGTACAGGTGGGTGGAAATGCCGAAGCGCATCGCGTGATTCAGGGCTCTCGTGGCTCAGTGAACCTCCGATCTTACCACCTGGCCGGCGGTCCGTAGTCCCTGGGGGTCGGTCGGGCTAGCCGAACTCCTCGACGTGCGCCGCAAGCACCTCACGGAGGCGGCCGAATTGCGGGTGTCTCTCGAGGTTCTGCCTCACGTAGCGCAGGGTGCGCGGAATGTACTGGATGTACACGGGATTCCGGCGCGCGGTCGTCTGATATCCGAAGGTGCCGAGTGCCTTCAGGTTCCGCTGGAGCGCCATCAGGTCGAACCTTTCCATGAACCGGGCTTCGCTCGAAGGCACCCCCTTCAGGGCCAGGAAATAGGCAATGAGGTCGCTTACGGTTGCCTCCGGCAGGTCGACGTACGAGTCCCGCAGCAGGGATACGAGGTCGTACGTGTCCGGCCCCATCCGCGCGTCCTGGAAGTCGATGATGTACAGCCGCTCGTCGTGAAGCATCAGGTTGCGGCTGTGGTAGTCCCGATGGCACAGGACGCGGGGCTCTCCGGCAAGTTCCTCGACAATCCCGGTGAACTCCTCCTTCAACACGTCGCGATCGGCGGGGGAGATCAGGACGCCTTTATACGCTTCGATGAAGTGCTTCGTGAAGAACTCCATCTCCCACGACAGCTTCTCGACGTCGAACGCCATCCTGTACGGGAGGTACTCGGGCGACTCGAGGGCCGTTCCGCGCTCCTGCAGCGTGGCAATGAGGGCCACCGCCTGCCGGTAGAGGTCTGCGTGCTCCGAGGCGCTGGCGGCGCCGAGGTGCGCCTGCAGGGTCATGTCCCCGAGATCCTCCAGCGCCAGCACGCCGATGTCCCCGGCATGCCCCAGCACCTTCGGAATAGGCACCGGCATGCGCTCGAGCAGCTTGGACACGTTGACGAAGGGGAGTGTCTCCACCTCGAAGGCCGCGGCGTACAGCGACAGCACGATGGGAGCGGCATGCGGCATCAGCACCCGGTAGTACCGCCGATCCGACGCATCACCGGTCAGGGGCACGACCCGCGCACTGCGCGAGGCCAGGCCGCTCCGCTCCAGGTACACTTCGACCCGTCCGAGCTGTTCCGCCACGTCCGGGCTTCTGTTCTCCGGCATCAGCAGGGGGATCTCACCACAGGGAACACCAGAGTCGCCAGCATCACCATGTCTCCACAGCATTCACAGGGGGCAGTCCTCAGAACTCGCGGATGATCAGGTCACCCGAGAGACGTTCCCCCTTCCCTGGCGCTTCCCCCAGGTGCGGCGCGATCGCGCACCGCTGATAACGGGAACCGTCTGGCACGTGTGCCCCATCGCAGACGATGCAGTCGTCGAGCCGCACGTCTGCGCCGATCGTGACGTTCTCCCAGACAGCCGTGCGCTGTACGCGGGCCGATGCGTGAATTCGTACGCCCGCCTGGCTCACCAGACGGTCACCCTCGGCGGCGGTGAGGTCCAGCGCGGTCTGCAAGTAATCGGCCGGCGTGCCCACATCCCGGAATGGCGCCTCGATCACGTGTGCCGCGATTGCCCGCGGGTCTTCCGCCATGAGCTTCGGGTACAGCTGCATCACGGATTCCGCCGGGACGCCGTCGGCCAATGTGGAAAAGACCCGCGCATCCGCAACTTGTACCCCGATGAAGTGAAAACTGTCAGCTCCG
>JACCXG010000388.1 GCA_013697225.1 Acidobacteriota bacterium | reverse complement strand
CGGCATTGTCACTGATGCGATAGACGGACTGCACGAGAGCCTTCCCGAACGTCGTCTCCCCGACCACCAGGGCACGGTCGTGGTCCTGCAGGGCGCCGCTGACAATCTCGGAGGCGCTCGCGCTGTTGCGGTTGACGAGCACCACAATCGGCAGGTCCGTATATTCCCCGCGCGAGGTGGCGCGATAATCCTGCGCGGCGTTGGGCACGCGGCCGCGGGTATAGACGATCATCTCCCCTCGCGGGACAAACCGGTTCGTGATGGCGATCGCCTGATCGAGGGCCCCGCCTGGGTTGTCGCGCAGGTCCAGCACCAGCCGCTTCATGCCCTTGGCGAGCAGCTGCTCCAGCCCGGCACCCACTTCATGGTTCGACGTTTCGGTGAACTCGGCAAGCTTCAGGTAGCCGGTCTGGTCGTCGATCATGAACGTGCCCCGGACGCTCACGATGTGGACCTCGTCGCGCATCACGTCCATGTCGAGCAGTTCGTCGTAACCCCGGCGCTTGATCGAGACGTTGACCGTGGTGCCCTTCGGCCCTTTCAGCCGCTTGACGGCATCTTCGCTCGTCCATCCCTTGGCGTCTTCACCCTCGATGCGGGAGATCACATCCCCGCGGCGGAGCCCCTTCTTGAATGCGGGGGACCCTTCGAAGATCGACTGCACGGTGATGTCGCCGTCCACGACGTTGATCGTGATGCCGAGCCCGTAGTAGCGCCCCTCCTGCCGCTCGCGCATCCGGGCATAATCCTGCGGGCTGAAAACGCTCGAGTGAGGATCCAGCGTCTTCAGCATCCCCTCGATCCCGCCGTAGACCAGCCGGTCGTAGGGAGTCTCTTCCGCATACTCGCGGTCGATCGCCTCGAGCGCCGCCGTGAACACGCGGTACTCCTTCGTCACGTCGTCCTGGCGGGCCAGGACGCTGCCGTAGAAGCCGCCGACCAGTGCAGAAAGAAGGATCGCCAGGACGGCGATCGGCAGGAAGCGAGGACGGGTCATAGTGAATCGTAACAGACGAAGTGCCACGCCGGCAATGAGTTCGGGGTGCCGGCTGTTTGGCGCAGCTTGACCGCTCCGGTGCCTCTTCTTATAATCGTAGAGATTCGCCAACCGGCAGCTGCCCAGGGGATTTCACAATGATTGGTTCCATCGGGATGCCCGAGCTCATTATTATCCTGACGCTCGCGCTCATCATTTTCGGGCCACGAAAGCTGCCCGAGCTGGGCCGATCGCTCGGAAAGAGCCTTGGGGAATTCAAGCGTGCGTCTAACGAGCTGCGTAATACCCTCGATGAGGAGATTCGCATCGAAGAGCAGCGAAGCGCGGACCGCCAGCAGGCTCCAGCCACAGTAGCCTCATCTGTTCCGCCGGACGAGACCGTGCCCCGCGAATCAGGCACCGCCTGAGGCGGATGGCCCCCGTTCCGACCCTCGAGCGGCCACCCCGGCCGCCCGACGAACTCGACCACACCATCCACCTGACGGATCCCGACGACGAGCTGGAGCTCGGCGGCGGGCGCATGACGTTTCTGGAGCACCTCGACGAGCTCCGGAAGCGCCTCATCGGCATGGTCGGCGGCATCCTCGTCGGGTGCATCGTCTCGTTCTCCCTTCTGCCCCGCATTTTCCGCTTCATCATGGTGCCCCTCCAGCAGATGCTGCCGGACGGCGGCAAGATGATCACGACGGCCGGCCCCGAGTACTTCATGCTCCACATCAAGGTGGGGCTGCTCGGGGGGCTCGTCGTTGCGGCTCCGTGGGTGCTGTTCCAGATATGGCTGTTCGTCGCCCCGGGTCTGTATTCGCATGAGAAGCGCTTCACGATTCCGTTCGTTGCCGGCGCGTCGGTCTTCTTCTTCGGCGGAGCGGCCTTCGCTCACTACGTCGCCTTCCCGGTGATCTGGCGGTTCTTCATCGATTTCAGCAGCGACGAGTTCGTCGTGTTCATGCCGAGGATCGGAGACGTCCTCTCCCTTTACATGAAGATCGTGCTGGGTCTCGGCATCGTGTTCCAGATGCCCGTGCTCGTCCTGGCCCTCGCCCGTATGGGCCTCGTCACGGCCGGGTTCCTGTTCAGGAACTTCAAGTACGCGCTCCTGATCATTGCTATCCTCGGTGCGGTCCTCAGCCCGGGGGGAGACATCGTCGGGCAGCTGGTGATGGGCGGACCGATGCTCGTCCTCTACGTCTTCAGCATAGGCGTCGCCTGGGTCTTCCAGAAGCGGCGCAAGGCCGAAATCTAGGACGACCGCCGAGGGAACAATCCGCGGCGCACGCCCATGATCAAAGCCAGCGCGGATGCGGAGATTCGCGGGCTCCTCGAGGCACTCGACGCCGATCGCCCGGCGCGCCGTGAGGCGGCGATAGCCCGGCTGACGGTGCTCGGAAGCAGGGCGGTCCCCAGGCTCGTTGCCGCCTACGACCTCAGCAGCCGCGAGAAGCAGCTGGCGATCCTCCAGGTTCTCGAGACCTTTACGGACGTAAGGGCCCTCCCCGTGGCGCGCCGTGCGCTCGACGCCGGCGGGGACCTTGCCGTCGCCGCGGTAGCCGTCCTCCGCGAGTTCGTTGCACGCGGCACAGGCACCACCCACGCCGATGCACTGGAGACGCTCCTCTCTGTCTCCGCCAACCCTTCGATCGATCGCCGCGTGAAAGCGGCGGCCGTCCAGGCGCTCTCAGGCGCGGCAGCTGACGTGCGCGGGCTCGTCGACAGCGCCCTTCCGGCCACCGGCTCTCCCGAGGATGTCGTGTGGGAAGAGGCCGCGGAGGGGCGCCTGCCGGAAGGCAGTGCCGCAATGCGTGACGCGCTGGCAGGCCACGCCGAAGAGGCGGAGCTTCCTGTCCTTCGCCGGGTCATCGAGACGATCCGGTTGCACGAAGACCGGATCGAACCCCCGCGGAGGCGGGAGGAATGGACGGCCGTCCGCGGTGCCCTGCACGAGACGCTTGCGCGCCGCGGCAGCCGCCTGGCGCTCTACGATCTGCGGGAAACGCTCGAGCGGACCGCAGCTCCCCTTCCGGCCGGCTTCCTGTCGGCCGTCGCGGCCATCGGCGACGCGTCCTGCCTCGAGCCGCTTGCCCTCGCGTGCTCACGCGCCCCGGCGAGCGCCTCGAGGTGGAGGGGAGATCTGGCCGAAACGTTCCACGCGATAAGGGCTCGGGAACGCCTCACGCGACGGCACGCAGCCGTCCGTCGAGCCCTTGCCAGGGCACCCGAGCTCGCCAGCTAATAGGATTTCGCGAACCACGCCTCGCCAGCCGACGGTGCGCCGCACCGGATGCACGTACCGGCGATTCCCTGGCTCCCGAAAGGTATGTTCCGCAGGGTCGCCTGCGTATCCGTCTTGATCTCGGTCTCGCACGCCGCACTTCCGCACCAGCCGGCAACAACGAAGCCCGGGCGGCCTTCCATCGCAGCCTTGAACTCCTCGTACGTGCCCACACGGGTCGTGTGCTCCTTGCGGAACTGCAACGCACGCCTGAACAGCGCCTGCTGGATGTCCTTCAGCAGCTCCGCGACCGCGCCGGCGATCCCCTCGACCGGCAGCGGCGTCTTCTCGCGAGTGTCGCGCCGGGCGACGACGACCTGCGCCTTTTCGATGT
>JACCXG010000370.1 GCA_013697225.1 Acidobacteriota bacterium | reverse complement strand
AGTTCAAGCGGTCGAACCAGAACACCTGCATCAACCAGAAGGCGATCGTGCGCGACGGCCAGCGGGTGCAGAAGGGGCAGATCCTGGCGGATGGCCCCTGCACCGAGCTCGGCGAACTGGCGCTCGGACGCAACGTGCTCGTCGCGTTCATGCCGTGGCGCGGCTACAACTTCGAGGACGCCATCCTGGTCTCCGAGCGGATGGTGAAGGAGGACTACTACACCTCCATCCACATCGAGGAGTTCGAGATCGAGGCCCGCGACACCAAGCTCGGGCCCGAGGAAATCACCCGCGACATTCCGAACGTCGGCGAGGGTTACCTGCGGGACCTGGACGAGAGTGGGATCATCCGCATCGGGGCGTCGGTGAAGCCGGGGGACATCCTCGTCGGCAAGGTGACTCCGAAGGGGGAGACGCAGCTGACGCCGGAAGAGAAGCTGCTGCGCGCGATCTTCGGCGAGAAGGCCGGGGACGTGCGGGATGCGTCCCTCATCTGCCCGCCGGGCATCGAGGGAATCATCGTCGGCGTGAAGATCTTCTCGAGGAAGGGGATCGAGAAGGACGACCGCGCCAAGGCCATCGAGCAGGAAGAGCTCGACATGATGGAGAAGAACCTCCAGGACGAGATCCGCATCCTTCACGACGAGGTGAAGAAACGGGTGGTCGCCATGCTGGAGGGGCAGCAGTCGCGTGCCGACCTGTACGACGAGCACGGGCGTGAGCGCCTGATGCGGAAGGGGACCGACCTGACCGCCGAGGTGCTGCAGGCGCTCCCGTACGAAGCGGTCGTCCGCCTGAAGATCACGAGCGACGACCCACGGCTCGAAGAGAACCTGCGGGAGCTGGAGGAGCGGACGGAGCGGCAGGTCGAGGTGATCCGCAACCAGTTCGAGGAGAAGAAGGAGAAGGTCCGTCGCGGCGACGAGCTGCCTCCCGGGGTCATCAAGCTGGTCAAGGTCTACGTCGCCATGAAGCGCAAGCTGTCGGTCGGCGACAAGATGGCCGGCCGGCACGGCAACAAGGGTGTGCTCGCGCGGATCCTGCCGGAAGAGGACATGCCTTACCTGCCGGACGGGACGCCGGTCGAGATCGTGCTGAATCCGCTCGGGGTGCCCTCCCGGATGAACGTCGGGCAGATCCTCGAGACGCACCTCGGATGGGCGGCGCACGCGCTGGGGCTGTGGTTCTCGACCCCGGTCTTCGACGGCGCTACCGAGGGAGAGATCAAGACGTGGCTCGACAAGGCGAACCTGCCGAAGAGCGGCAAGACGGAGCTCTTCGACGGGATGACGGGTCAGGCCTTCGAACAGGACGTGACGGTCGGCTACATCTACATGCTGAAGCTGTCGCACCTGGTCGACGACAAGATCCACGCGCGATCGATCGGGCCGTACTCGCTCATCACGCAGCAGCCGCTCGGCGGCAAGGCGCAGTTCGGCGGCCAGCGGTTCGGCGAGATGGAGGTCTGGGCGCTCGAAGCTTACGGGGCGGCGCACATTCTCCAGGAGCTGCTCACGGCGAAGTCCGACGACGTCACGGGACGCGCCAAGATCTACGAGGCGATCGTCAAGGGTGACGCGTCGTTCCAGCCGGGGCTGCCGGAGTCGTTCAACGTGCTCATCCGCGAGCTCCAGGCCCTGTGCCTCGATGTCGAGCTGATGAAGACGAAGAAGAAGCTGCCGGCGCTGGACGCGCCCGTCAACGACGGTGAGCCGGTTCTGGCCGAGGGGTAGGTGTCTCACCCGCAGCGGCGGGGCATGGGCCCCGCGCTGCGGATGCGGACCTGGCGGTCCGCGCGACCTGTGGTGAATAGCAAATTATGAGACCAAGTTTTGACAGCCGTAGTTCGCTGACGAGCGACTTCGACGCCATCCGGATCAGCCTCGCCTCCCCCGAGAAGATCCTCTCGTGGTCACACGGGGAGGTCACCAAGCCGGAGACGATCAATTACCGGACCTTCAAGCCGGAGCGCGACGGCCTGTTCTGCGCGAAGATCTTCGGCCCGGTCACCGACTGGGAGTGCCTCTGCGGCAAGTACAAGCGCATGAAGCACCGCGGCGTGATCTGCGACAAGTGCGGTGTCGAGGTCACGCAGGCCAAGGTCCGGCGGGAGCGCCTGGGGCACATCACTCTGGCGACCCCGGTGAGCCACGTCTGGTTCTTCAAGGGGCTGCCGAGCCGGATCGGGCACCTGCTCGACATCTCGCTCCGCGATCTCGAGCGTGTTCTCTACTTCGAAGCCTATGTGGTGATCGAGCCGGGGGACACGGACCTCAAGCAGAACCAGCTGCTCTCCGAGGACCAGTACCGGAAGGCGCGCGAAGAGTACGGTCCGGTGAAGTTCCGCGCGCAGATGGGCGCGGAAGCCATCAAGGAGCTGCTCAAGCGCGTCAATGTCGAGAAGATGGCCGGGGAGCTGCGCGAGAAGATGCGCGCGGAGGTGTCCCAGCAGAAGAAGCTGAAGTACGCCAAGCGCCTGAAGGTGGTCGACTCGTTCCGCCGGTCCACCAACAAGCCGGAGTGGATGATTCTCGACGTGCTCCCGGTGATCCCGCCGGAGCTGCGTCCGCTGGTCCCGCTCGACGGCGGCCGGTTCGCGACATCCGACCTGAACGATCTCTATCGCCGGGTGATCAACCGCAACAACCGGTTGAAGAAGCTGATCGAGCTGAAGGCCCCGGACGTCATCATCCGGAACGAGAAGCGCATGCTCCAGGAGGCCGTGGATGCGCTCTTCGACAACGGCCGGCGCGGGCGCGTGCTGCGCGGTGCGAACAACCGGCCGCTGAAGTCGCTCTCCGACACCTTGAAGGGCAAGCAGGGGCGGTTCCGTCAGAACCTGCTCGGCAAGCGCGTCGACTACTCGGGCCGTTCGGTCATCGTCGTCGGGCCCGAGCTGAAGCTGCACCAGTGCGGCCTGCCGAAGAAGATGGCGCTCGAGCTGTTCAAGCCGTTCATCTACAACAAGCTGGAGGAGCGTCAGCTCGTCGCCACGATCAAGCAGGCGAAGGAGATGGTCGAGCAGCAGCGTCCCGAGGTCTGGGACGTGCTCGAGGAGGTCATCCGCGAGCATCCGGTACTGCTGAACCGCGCGCCGACGCTCCACCGGCTGGGCATCCAGGCGTTCGAACCCGTCCTCGTCGAAGGCAAGGCGATCCGGATCCATCCGCTCGTCTGCACCGCCTTCAACGCGGACTTCGACGGCGACCAGATGGCCGTCCACATCCCGCTGGCTCCCGAGGCGCAGATCGAGGCATCCGTCCTGATGATGTCCTCGAACAACATCCTGTCCCCGGCGAGCGGCGCGCCCATCGCGATCCCTTCGCAGGACGTCGTGCTCGGGTGCTACTACCTGACCAAGGCACGGGCCGGGGCCAGGGGTGAAGGCCGGGTCTTCGGCAACCCGGAGGACGTGGTGATTGCCCTCGAATCGGGTGAGCTCGAGACGCTGACGCCGATCCGCCTGCGCTACACCGGGGGGCTGCTGGACCTGACCGTCGCCCGCGACGACCAGGCCGTGCTCCAGACGGAGGTGCAGGATGTCCGCAACAAGATCATCAACACCACCGTCGGGCGGGTGATTTTCAACACGTCGCTCCCGCCGGTGATGCCGTTCGTCAACGGGCTCCTGAAGAAGAAGGGGCTCCAGCAGGTCGTGCAGTACTGTCATCTGCACTTCGGCCTCGAGCGCACGGTCGAGATGCTCGACAGCCTGAAGAACCTCGGCTTCACGTATGCGACGCGGTCCGGCCTGTCGATCGGGATCGACGACCTGATCATCCCGCAGGAGAAGCCGGTGCTGGTCGAGCGCGCGCGCGACGAGGTGATCAAGGTCGAGGGACAGTACCTCGAAGGGGCGATCACCAACGGCGAGCGCTACAACAAGGTCATCGCCGTCTGGTCGGACGTCACGGAGAAGATTGCCGACGAGATGTTCTCCGAGATGGAGGAACTGGACCAGTCCGGCCGGAACTTCAACCCCGTCTACATCATGGCTGACTCGGGCGCCCGCGGCTCGAAACAGCAGATCCGCCAGCTCGCCGGCATGCGCGGGCTGATGGCCAAGCCGTCGGGAGAGATCATCGAGACGCCGATCACGTCGAACTTCCGTGAAGGGCTGACGGTGCTCCAGTACTTCATCTCGACGCACGGCGCCCGCAAGGGCCTCGCCGACACGGCGCTGAAGACCGCCGACTCGGGATACCTGACGCGCCGTCTCGTCGACGTCGCGCAGGACGTCATCATCCACGAGATCGACTGCGGCACGATGGACGGCATCGAGGCCCGGGCCATCGTCGAGAGCGGCGAGATCATCGAACCGCTGCGCGACCGGATCATCGGGCGCGTGACGCTCGAGCGGATCGTCGACCCCTTCACCGGCGACGTCATCGTCGACGTCAACGACGAGATCGACGAGGAGAAGGCGCAGGACATCCAGGAAGGGGGCATCGAGAAGGTCCGCATCCGCTCGGTGCTCACGTGCGCGAGCCGCCGCGGCTGCTGCGCGAAGTGCTACGGCCGCGACCTCGCGACGGGGCGCCTCGTGGAGCTCGGCCTGGCGGTCGGCGTCATCGCGGCGCAGTCCATCGGCGAGCCCGGCACGCAGCT
>JACCXG010000367.1 GCA_013697225.1 Acidobacteriota bacterium | reverse complement strand
GAGCATGGCGACGGCCCTGGCCTCGAGCGTTCTGATCGTATGGATCACGCTGGTGAACTTCTTCTATCTGATCACCCAGATGGTGATGGCGGTGGAGGACCTGGGCGTGCGGCGGGCCATCGGCCGTGCCGCCGAATTCGTGCGCGGCAGCCTGCGGGAGGTAGCCGGCATCTTCGGCATCGTGCTGCTGCTCGCGGCAATCGCAACGGTCGCGTCAGTCGTGGCCACTGCCGGATTCGGCCTGATCAATCTCATCCCGATCCTTGGCCTTGCCGTCCTGCCCCTGCAGATTGCGGCCTGGCTCGTCCGCGGATTCGTGTTCCAGTACCTCGCCCTCGCCGCCCTGGGCGCCTACCTCACGCAGTACCGGCACTTCCGGCTTCGTGAGACGCAGATTGCCCTGTCCCGGCGGATTGCCCAGGAGAGACCCGCATGATCGACTATGAGGGATTTCTCTCGCGGGCCGGTGCGCGTATGCAGGAGTCCGCGATCCGCCGCATGGGAACGGTGCTCGCGCAGAAGCAGGACATCATCTCCTTCGCGCCGGGCTACCCGGCGCCCGAGACCTTCCCGTGGTACGAGTTCCAGGAGATCGCCCGCGAGCTGCTGACCGGGACCGACGGCTCGGTGCTCCAGTACGGCCCGACGCGCGGCTTCCGTCCGCTGCTGGAAACGATTGAAATCATCATGGCAAGCCGCGGGATCGCCACCTCGCACGAGCGCCTGCTCATCACGACGGGCTCCCAGCAGGGCCTCGATCTCGTCGCACGCGTGCTCCTCGATCCGGGGGACGTCGTACTTGTCGAGCTCCCCACGTATACCGGCGCCATCACCGCATTCCGCAACGTCCAGGCGGAAATGGTGGGCGTCCAGCAGGAGTCGGACGGGATCGATCTCACTCATCTCGATGAGGTATGGACAAGGCTGGCCCGCGACAACCGGCGCATCCGACTGCTGTACGTCGTCCCGAACTTCCAGAACCCGACGGGGCTCCTGATCGGGCTCGAGAAGCGCCGGCTGCTGCTCGACTGGGCGTCGCGCCGGAACCTGCTGATCCTGGAAGACGACCCTTACCGCGAGCTGTTCTTCGAGGATTCCGCAACGGAAGCGGACGTCCGTCCGATACGGGCAGACGATCGCGAGGGGCGGGTCATCTATCTGAGCAGCTTCTCGAAGACGCTTGCGCCCGGCTATCGCGTGGCCTGGATCGATGCGCCGGGGCCGCTCGCGGCAAAGTTCGAGATGGCCAAGCAGGCAGAGGATCTTCTCACCGGCAGCCTCGATCAACGGATCGTCTATGAAGCCTGCCGGCGCGGCGTGCTCCAGCGCCAGCTTCCCCTGCTGCGGCGGCACTACCGGTACAAGCGTGACGTCATGATCGAGGCCCTGCGCCGGGGCCTTGGAGACGACGTGAGCTGGCCCGAGCCACGCGGGGGGTTTTTCCTCTGGGTCACGCTGCCGCCGGCGATCGATGCCGACCGCATGATCCCGCGCGCCGTCGGGCACGGCGTGATTTACGTGGCGGGGGAAGCGTTCTTCGTGAACGGCACCGGCGGCACGAACATCGTGCGCCTGTCTTTTTCCGCACCCTCGCCGGATCGCATCCGGGCCGGCGCCACGCGGCTGGCCCTCACCGTCAGGGGGGAACTGGACGCGCTCAGGGCTCGAGGGAAAACGGCAGCGGCACCAGCTCGCCCGGTACAGTCGTGAGCGGCGCAAGGGGAACGACAGGCACGAGCAGCGCCTCCAGCATCGTCAGGCTCCACCTGTTGGTGAGGTCGCCGATGACGCCGATCACGACGGATCTCTGATCGTCATGCCGCGAGAACACCGGCAGCACAGCGAGCTGCTCAGGGAAGGTGACCTGGCCCGCCCGCGAGCCATTCCGGGCGGCAAACGCGGGCAGCGATGAGACGTAATATCCCGGAACCACCACGCGATCGCCCACGAGCATCGGTCCGCCCGCCGGACGATAGCTCAGCCCCTGACGCCACTCGATTCCCCCGTGCGCGCGGTGAATGGCAATGAGCATATTGTCCATGCCGGCAAAGTAGACGTGGCGATCGTCAGCGGCAGCCTGTCCCTGCGGTACGCCACCCAGGGATCGCCGGGATTCGCGCGTGCCGGAGGAGGCGCGGAGCGTCAGAAACACCTTGTCACTTGTGCCGACGTACACGCGGCCGCCGAGGGCCAGGGGCTCGCCGGGAGCCGCCCCGACGTGGTAATCCCATTGAGAGGCGCCAGTCTGCACGTCGAACGCGCGGACCCACCCTTCTTTGATCGAGACGATGAGGAGATCGCCGTCGAGCGCGGGGCGAGCCTCGACGAGCCCCACCGGGCTGCGCCAGATCATCTTGCCGTCAGTGCCCCGGAGCGCGAACAGTTGCCCTCCGGCGGCCGCGATGACCCATCCGGCGTGCGCGAGCGGCCGTGCAGTCGGCTTCGCGCCCAGATCCGTGCGCCAGACCACTGCGCCCGAGTCCAGCTGCAGGGCATGAACGGCACCACCCGACGCCACATAGACGCGCTGATCGTCGCCGGCGAGAGGTCGTTCTGCCGAGAGCTCTGCCGTCCAGACCGGACGGCCGTCGCGACGGCGGTGACCGGCGATCGTCCCGTTGCTCAGGGGCAGCACCACCACGGTGGGGGTGACCAGGGGAGCCCCGGCCGGGGGCGCTGCCAGTTCGACCGACCAGCGCATGGCGTCCGGAAGGCCTTGCGCGTCCGAGACTCGGGACCCGCCGAGGAGCGCAAGGAACGCGAGGAGCAGTGTAGGGACGGTTCGGGCGGTACACCTACAAGATATTGTGGCTCGCGCCCCGGGATGCACACCTTATAATAGCCCGGTCCCGATCATCATCGTGTCTCACCAAACCATCATCGTTCTCGATTTCGGCTCCCAGCTCACCCAGTTGATTGCCCGGCGGCTGCGGGAGCTGTCGGTGTACTCGGAAATCCTCCCCTTCGATACGCCGGCTGACGAGATCCGCCGGCGCGGGCCCGCTGGGGTGATCCTCTCGGGCGGCCCGACCAGCGTGTCGGACGCCGGGGCGCCGCACTGTGAACCGGGTGTGTTCGAGGCGGGCGTGCCGGTCCTCGGCATCTGTTACGGGATGCAGCTGATGACGGCAGCGCTCGGGGGAGAGGTCGCGCCGGCGCCGCATCGGGAGTTCGGGCTCGCCACGATCCGGATTACGCCGGGAGCGCCGCTTTTCCAGTCCATTCCTGAAGAGCTCCGCGTCTGGGCAAGCCACGGAGACCTGGTGGCGGCGCCTCCTCCCGGCTTTGCCGTGACGGCCACCAGCGCCAACGCGCCTGTTGCGGCCATGGCCGCACCGGATCGCAGAATGTACGCGCTGTTGTTCCACCCGGAGGTGGCACATACCGATCACGGCACGGACATCCTCCGGAACTTTGCCTTCGATGTGTGCGGCTGTACGGGGGACTGGACGATGGCCTCGTTCGTGAAAGAGGCCACAGAACGGGTCCGCGGGCAGGTGGGCGAGGGGAGCGTGGTGTGCGGGTTGAGCGGCGGCGTGGATTCGACGGTCGCCGCGGTCCTCATCCACCGGGCCATCGGCGATCGCCTGACCTGCATCTTCGTCGACAACGGGGTGATGCGGCAGGATGAAGCGGAGCAGATCAGGGCGCGGTTCGAGCGGCTGAAGCTCCCGCTCGTGTTCGTCGACGCCGCCGATCTGTTCCTCACGCGGCTGGCGGGGATCATCGACCCGGAGCAGAAGCGGAAGATCATCGGGTCGGCGTTCATCGACGTGTTCGAGGCGGAGGCAGGCAAGCTCGGGACGTTCGACTTCCTGGCGCAGGGGACGCTGTATCCGGACGTCATCGAGAGCGTCTCGGTCATCGGGCCCTCCCACGTGATCAAGAGCCACCACAATGTCGGAGGGCTTCCCGAGCGCATGCGCTTCAGGCTGGTCGAGCCGCTGCGCGCGCTGTTCAAGGACGAAGTGCGGGCCGTGGGCGGGGAGCTGGGCCTGGACGACGAGTTCGTGTGGCGGCAGCCGTTTCCCGGCCCCGGCCTTGCGGTCCGGATCCTGGGAGAGGTCACCGCGTCGCGGCTGAACCTCGTGCGCAAGGCGGATCACATCGTGGCGCAGGAGGTGAAGCGGGCGGGATGGTACCGGACGCTGTGGCAGTCGTTCGCGGTGCTGCTGCCCGTTCAGAGCGTGGGCGTCATGGGAGATGCACGCACGTACGAGTACACGATCGCGCTGCGTGCGGTGGAGAGCAGGGACGGGATGACGGCCGACTGGGCCAGGCTGCCGCACGATCTGCTCGCCGCGATATCGTCGCGGATCGTGAACGAGGTGAAGGGGATCAACCGCGTCGTGTACGACATCAGCTCCAAGCCGCCGTCGACAATCGAGTGGGAATGAGCACAGGCACCGACTTCGTCCATCTTCACCTTCATTCGGAGTACTCGCTGCTCGACGGCGCGTGCCGGATCGAGGAACTGCTCGACCGGGCAGTGCAGCTGAACATGCCGGCGATGGCGATTACCGAGCACGGCAACATGTTCTCGTCGGTTGTCTTCCACGACGCGGCACGCAAGCGTGGCATCAACCCGATCCTCGGGTGCGAGGTGTATGTCGCCCCTGGCGATCGCCGGACGAAGAGCGGCACCCCTGGAGAGACCGCCAACCATCTCGTGCTGCTGGCGGAAACGAAAGAGGGATACCACAACCTGATCAAGCTGGTCTCCGCCGGCTACACCGAGGGCTTCTACTACAAGCCGCGAATCGACAAGGATCTGCTGGCGCGGCACGCGAGCGGCCTGATCGGGTTGAGCAGCTGCCTCAAAGGAGAGGTGGCGACCGGCATCCGCACCGAGCAGGGGCACAAGGCGCTGCAGGCGGCGGCCGCGTACCGCGACATCCTCGGGCCGGGCAATTTCTTTCTCGAGATGCAGTATCAGGGGATCGACGAGCAGCAGGTGGTCAACGTGGGCCTGCAGCCGATCGCTTCGGATCTCGGGCTCGACCTGGTGGTCACCAACGACGTGCACTACCTGCAGAATTCCGATTTCAAGCCGCACGACATCCTGCTTTGCATCGGCACCGGAAAGACCGTCAACGACAAGGAGCGGCTGAAATATCACGGGGATCAGTTCTATCTGAAGACAGCGGCCGAGATGGCGGTGGTCTTCAAGGACTTTCCGCAGGCGCTCGCCAACAGCGTGCGCATTGCCGAACGGTGCAATGTCGACCTCT
>JACCXG010000353.1 GCA_013697225.1 Acidobacteriota bacterium | reverse complement strand
GCGACAGGGGAGTTGCGCGCGGCTTCGGCCGCCGCGTGCACCGCGGTGAACGGCGGCGCGATGACGATCTCCACGTCGGTCAGGTCCTTCACCAGCGCGCGGAATTCCTTCACGAAGACCACCGTTTCCTGGACGGTCTTGAACATCTTCCAGTTCGCGGCGATGAATGGAGTTCTCATAAGTGTGGACCTTCAGAGGGGAAGCTTCGCGCTGCCCGCTTCGCGTTACCAGTTTCCAGTTACCAGTTTCCAGTTACCAGTTCGACCCGGTTCCCAGTAGCCAGTAGCGCCCAGGCGCCAGTAGCCATCAGTAGGAGGAGCCCGTAGCAGCCACTGCCGCCGAGTCGGCGGTGTAACCGGCACCCCCTGACTGGCAACCGGCAACTGGCAACTGTTGGCAACTGTTAACCGGCAACTGGCAACCGGCAACTGCCTCACCGATTCTTCAACGCCTCGACCCCTGGCAGCGTCCGGCCGCCGAGGAACTCGAGCGACGCGCCGCCGCCGGTGGAGATGTGCGTGATACGGTCGGTCACCCCGGCCTTGGCTACGGCTGCAATTGAATCCCCGCCGCCGATGACGGTGGTGCCGTCCACCGACGCCACGGCACGCGCGATCTCGATGGTGCCCCTGGCAAACGCATCGATCTCGAACACCCCCATCGGCCCATTCCAGATGACGGTCTTCGCATCCGCCAGCACGGCGCGGTACGTGTCCACCGTCCTTGGGCCGATGTCGAGCCCCATGCGCTCGCCAATCGCCTCGTCACCCACCTCGAGCGTTTCAGCGGGTGCGCCCTGCTCGAGCTTTGGAGCCACCACATGGTCGACAGGCAGCTCGAGGCGCAGCCCGCGTTCCTGCGCCCGACGCTCCACATCGCGCGCCGTGTCCAGGAGCTCGGTCTCGACAAGCGACTTGCCGACCGCCACGCCCCGGGCCTTCAGGAACGTATAGGCCATCGCTCCGCCGATCAGCAGCGCGTCCAGCCTGGGGATCATGTTCTCGATCACCTCGAGCTTGTCGGAGACCTTCGCCCCGCCAAGCACCGCCACGAAGGGACGGTCGGGCGCCTCGAGCACACGCCCGAGATACTCGACCTCCTTGCCCATCAGCAGTCCCGCGGCCGACTCTTTCACGTGGTGCACGATGCCTTCCGTGGAGGCATGCGCCCGGTGCGCCGATCCAAACGCGTCGTTCACATAGACGTCCGCCAGCGACGCCAGCTCCTTCGCGAAGCCGGCGTCGTTCTTCTCTTCCTCCGCATGGAACCGCAGATTCTCGAGCAGGACGACGCCCCCCGTGCCAGCCTTGTCCACCGCCGCCCGTGCACGCTCGCCAATGCAGTCCTCTGCAAAATGCACGGGCCGCCCTAGGTGCTCGGAGAGGCGATCCGCGATCGGCCGCAACGAGTACTCGGGATTCGGCTTCCCCTTCGGCCGCCCGAGGTGAGAGGCGAGGATGACCGTTGCCCCTTTCTCGAGCAGGAGCCGGATGGTCGGGAGCGAGGCCTGAATGCGCGTGTCGTCCGAGATGACGCCGTTCTTGATCGGGACGTTGAAATCGACCCGGACGAAGACACGCCTCCCGGAGACGTCCAGGTCGTTCACGGTGCGGGATGCCACGGGCTAGACCCCCTTTTTCTGCAGGAACCCGAGCAGATCCACGCAGCGGCTCGAGTAGCCCCACTCGTTGTCGTACCAGGCGAGTACCTTGACGAAATCGCCGTCCATCACCGACGTGTACGGCGCATCGAGGATGGACGAATGATCGTTGCCGCGGAAATCGACAGAGACGAGCGGCTCCTCGCAGTACTGCAGGATCCCCTTCAACGGCCCGTCAGCCGCTTCCTTGAACGCGGCGTTGGCTTCCTCCTTGGAGGTCTTCTTGTCGAGGATCGCCGCGAGATCCACGACCGACACGTTCGGGGTCGGGACCCTCAGGGCGATTCCGTCCAGCCGTCCCTTGAGCTCGGGCAGCACCTCACCAACCGCAAGTGCCGCACCTGTCGTCGTGGGGATGATCGACAGCGCCGCCGCGCGCGCCCTGCGCAGGTCCTTGTGCGGCAGGTCGAGCAGCTGCTGGTCATTCGTATACGAATGCACCGTCGTCATCCATCCCTTCCGGAGGCCGAAGCGCTCGTGCAGGACCTTGGCAATGGGGGCCAGGCAGTTTGTCGTGCAGGAGGCGTTCGAAATGATGTTGTGCGTGCCGGCGTCGTACTTCTCGTCGTTCACGCCGAGCACAATAGTGATGTCCGGCTTCTTCGCAGGCGCGGTGATGATGACCTTCTTGGCACCGGCCGTGAGGTGCTTCGCCGCGGCGTCACGGTCGGTGAAGATACCTGTCGACTCGAAGACCACGTCAACGCCGAGATCCTTCCACGGCAGCTGCGCCGGGTCCTTCATCGAGAGGACCTGGAACTCCTCCTTGTTCACCGTGATGCGATCGCCGCTGGCGGAGATGTCGGCCTTGAGATTGCCGAGGATGGAGTCGTACTTCAGCAGGTGAGCGAGCGTACCTGCATTGGTGAGGTCGTTGACTGCGACGATGTCGATGTCGCCGTTGCCCATGGCGGCACGCATGATGTTCCGGCCGATTCGACCGAACCCGTTGATCCCGACTTTGATGGCCATCTGAAATCCTCCAACCCGACAACCCGAAACCACTCATTCTAGTGAACGGGTCGAGCGCCGGTCAATCGCCACGGCCGGTCGTTTCCGGCTGTGACGTGGCGCCGAAGGTCCACCGGAAGCTGCACGCATGCGCGTGTCCACCCTTGGGTGTACAGTACCGGGTCCGCCCATGCACACGGTCTACAGCGTCGTCATCGTGCTGTTCTTTCTGGCCGTGTCGCCGTATTTCGTGTATCAGGCGGTCCGCTACCGGAAGTACGTCGGGAACCTGCGGCAGCGGCTCGGATATCTGCCGGCCTCGTTCAATTTGGACGGTGACGAGTCGATCTGGATCCACGCAGTCTCGGTGGGGGAGGTGCTGACCGCCCGCGCGCTGCTGCCGCAGCTTCGCGAGCGATATCCGCGGCTGCGCATCTTCCTGTCGACAACGACCATGACCGGGCAGCAGGTTGCACGCGAAAACCTGCAGTATGCCGACGAGGTCTTTTATTTTCCTCTCGATCTGCCGCCGATTGTCCGGCGCACGATGCGTCTGGTGAAGCCGCGCATCTTCATCATGATGGAGACGGAGATCTGGCCGAACCTGCTGCGGGCCTGCCGCAGGGCCGGGGTGAGCACGGTGCTGATCAACGGGCGGATCTCGTCACGGTCTTTTCCGCGGTATCGCCTCGCAAGGCGCTTCTTTCGGCGTGTGCTCGACGACGTGGACCGGTTCTGCATGCAGAGCGACGAGTCTGCCAGGCGCATCATCGCGATTGGAGCCGACCGCCAGCGTGTGAGCGTGACCGGTTCACTGAAGTTCGATTCGCTCGACACGCCTGTATCCGCCGCGGGAGAGCGAGGACGGCACCGGGTGCTCAGGTACTTCCGTGTCAACGCGGCGCGGCCGGTCGTGATTGCCGCATCCACGCTCAAAGGGGAAGAAGAGGCGGTGCTGGAGGCGTTTGGCCGCGTCCGTGCGAACCGCGGGGACGCGCTGCTCATCATCGCCCCGCGGAAGCCGGAGCGATTCGACGAGGTGGAGCGGCTCGGGCGCCGTGCGGGGTGGCGGCTCGCCCGCCGGACGGAGCTTCCGGTGGACGCCGAGCCGAAGGTCGACGTCGTGGTGCTCGACACGATAGGGGAACTGGCTCACCTCTACGAGATCGCGACGGTGGTGTTCGTCGGCGGCAGCCTTGTCGATGCGGGGGGGCACAATATCCTCGAGCCGGCAATTTACGGCAAGCCAATCGTGTTCGGTCCGCA
>JACCXG010000396.1 GCA_013697225.1 Acidobacteriota bacterium | reverse complement strand
CGTCAGAACCGTAGATTGACGGTCGTCACGGGCGGCAGCGGGACCGGAACGGCTCTCGAAGCCACGTCCCTGTCCTCCGCTTTGGCCTGTAACGGGCTTGGGACGAAAAGGAGTGCGCATGCGTTCTGCGGGTGTCAAATCCAGTCTGGTCCTGCTCTTCGCCATTTCCCAGCTCTCAGCCACGTCCGGCGCCCCCGCGCAGGTTCAGAAGCCGGCACACGAGGCCGGCGCGATGCAGATCTACGCGGGTGCGGACGTCGAATGGAAGGACGGCCCCGGATCCCTGGCGTCAGGCGCCCGGTTCGCGGTGCTCGAAGGGGACCCCGCCAGGGAGGGCCTGTTCACGATGCGGCTGCGGCTGCCGGGGGGATTCCACATTGCCCCGCATTTCCACAGCGGTGTCGAGCACGTGACCGTGATCTCGGGCACGTTCCATGTCGGCATGGGAGAGAAGTTCGAGAAGGGGAAGGCCAGGTCGATGGCCGCGGGCGCCTTCGGGCACTGGCCCCCGGGGATGCGGCACTTTGCGTTCACCGAGGGAGAGACCGTCCTCCAGCTGCACGGCATGGGCCCGTGGACGGTGACCTACCTGAATCCCGCGGACGATCCCAGAAAGAAATAGCGGGGCTGACGCCCCGCCGTATGAGCCACCCGGGGGAACGCGTGCGCTACGCGCACCCCGAGGTCGTGCCGCAGTTCGAGCACTTGTAGCAGGATCCGCTGCGCACCATGATCGACCCGCATGTCGAGCACGGCGGGGCATCTTCCTGGTTCTGGATCGCTGCGAACGACGACATCGTCTTGCTGGAGATTGCCGCCGTGGCCGAGGCCCCCGCCGCAGCCGCCACGTCGAGCGGCAGCTGCTCGGGCGACGTGACGAGGACGTCGCTCACGTTCACGCCGGCCCGGAACTGCGCATCCTGCGACAGGAATTTCGAGGCCATCCACCGGAAGATGTAGTCGACGATCGACTTCGCGAACCGGACGTCGGGGTTCCTCGTCATGCCGGAGGGTTCGAACCTGACGTGGCTGAACTTGTCGACGAGATCCTGCAGCGGCACGCCGTACTGCAGGGCGTAGCTGATCGCCTGGGCGAACGCGTCGGCAAAACCGGAGATCGTCGAGCCTTCCTTGGCCATCACGAGGAAGATCTCCCCCGGCTGGCCGTCCTCGAACAGGCCCACCGTGATGTATCCCTCGTGCCCGGCGATATCGAATTTGTGGGTGAGGGCGTGGCGCTCGTCCGGAAGCCGCCGGCGTGCCGGCTTCGCGGCGGCCTCCGCAGGGCCCGCCCCCTTGTCGCGCGCCGTGTTGAGCGGCTGGGTGCGCTTGGAGCCATCACGGTAGATCGAGACCGCCTTGGCTCCCATGCGCCACGAATCGATGTAGGCCTGCTGGATCTCCTCGACCGTCGCGTCCTTCGGAACGTTGACCGTCTTGCTGATGGCGCCGGACAGGAAGGGCTGGGTGGCCCCCATCATCTTGATGTGACCCATGTAGTGGATCGACCTCACGCCCCGCGCGGGCTTGAAGGCACAGTCGAACACCGGCAGGTGCGCATCCTTGATGTGCGGGGACCCCTCGATCGTGTCGTTCTCGTCGATGTACTCGACGATCTCCTTGATTTGCTGCGCGGTATATCCGAGCTTCTGCAGCGCCATCGGCACCGTGCCGTTGACGATCTTCATCAGGCCGCCGCCAACGAGCTTCTTGTACTTGACCAGCGCGATGTCCGGCTCCACGCCCGTCGTGTCGCAATCCATCATGAAGCCGATGGTTCCCGTGGGCGCCAGCACGGTGGCCTGCGCATTCCGGAAGCCGTGCTCGGTGCCGAGCTCCAGCACCTCGTCCCACACGTCACGCGCGGCGCGGATCAGCTCGTCGGGCACGTGCGTCCGGTCGATGTCCTTCAGGGCGGCGCGATGCTTCCGCATCACCCGCAGGAACGGCTCGCGGTTCTGCGCGTAGCCGGCGAACGGGCCGCCATGGTCGCGCGCAATCTTCGCGGACTGCGCGAAGCCGGCGCCGTGCATGAGCGCCGTGATGGCCCCCGCATAGTCACGGCCGGCGTCGCTGTCGTACGGCAGCCCCTTGGACATGAGCAGGGCACCGAGGTTGGCGTAGCCCAGCCCGAGCGGACGGTAGTCGTGGCTGTTCCTGGTGATTGCCGTGGTCGGGTAGCTCGAGTTGTCGACGAGGATCTCCTGCGCCGTCAGGAGCGTCCGGCACGCGGCCTCGAAGCCCACCGGGTCGAGCTCCCCCGCATCGTTCAGGAACTTCATGAGGTTGATCGACGCCAGGTTGCAAGCCGTGTCGTCGAGGAACATGTATTCCGAGCAGGGGTTGCTCGCATTGATCCGGGCCGTGTTGGGGCAGGTGTGCCAGTCGTTCACCGTCGTGTCGAACTGCATCCCCGGATCCCCGCAGATGTGCGTGGCTTCCGCAATCTGGCGCATCAGGTTCCGCGCCTTGTACGTGCCCATCGGGGCCCCGTCGCGCACCCCCCTCGTCGTCCACTCCCCGTCGTCCAGGACCGCGCGCATGAACTCGTCGGTCACCCGTACGCTGTTGTTCGAGTTCTGGAAGAAGACCGACGCATACGCCGGCCCCGTGAACGAGCCGTCGTACCCGGCGTCGATGAGAGCCCAGGCCTTCTTCTCTTCCTCGACCTTGCAGTTGATGAACTCTTCGATGTCGGGATGATCGGCGTTCAGGATGACCATCTTCGCCGCGCGGCGGGTCTTCCCGCCCGACTTGATGACCCCGGCGAACGCGTCGAAGCCCTTCATGAAGGACACCGGGCCTGACGCCGTGCCGCCTCCCGCGAGCAGTTCCTGCGAGGAACGGATCGCCGACAGGTTCGACCCGGTACCGGACCCGAACTTGAAGAGCATCCCTTCGGTTTTCGCCAGGCCGAGGATCGATTCCATCGTGTCCTCGACCGAATTGATGAAACAGGCGGAGCACTGGGGCGCCTTCTCGAAGCCGACGTTGAACCAGACAGGGCTGTTGAACGCCGCCTTCTGGTACACCAGCAGGTGCTTCAGGTCGTCGCTGAAGGCCTGCAGATCGTCTTCCCCGGCAAAGTACTTCTGGTTCCGCGCCCATCCGGTGATCGTCTCGACCACGCGTCCGATGAGCTGCTTCACGCTGCGCTCACGGTCAGGGGTTCCCACCTGGCCGCGGAAGTACTTCGACACGACAATGTTGGTGGCCTGCTGCGACCAGAAGCGCGGGATCTCCACGTCGCGCTGTTCGAAGACAACCTCTCCCTTCTCGTTGCCGATGACCGCCGACCGCATCTCCCACTCGACCTCGTCGAACGGATCGAGTCCTTCCCGACTGAAGAACCGTTCGAATTCGAGCCCGGTCACCCCGGCGGGGGCCGTTCCCGGTGCCCGGGCCACGACCTGGGGGCTGGTGGAATCGATGGGTACGCCCGGGTCTACGCTCGAGCTTGCGGCAGCGGCCTTCTGCATACGTCCTCCGCACAGGAATCACGGACGCC
>JACCXG010000393.1 GCA_013697225.1 Acidobacteriota bacterium | reverse complement strand
ATGCCAGGCATCGATAACTACGCGCATGCCGGGGGCTTTGCGGGCGGCTACCTGATGGGCCTGTGGCTCGATCCCCTCAGGCCCGAACGCGTCGATCATCTCGCCTGGGCCGTTGGCTGCATTGCCGCCACCGCGCTGGCGATCGCCGCCTCCTTCTTCACCATCCTGCCCTACATGTTCTGATCGGCACCGATCGTCAGTCCGCAGCGTTCAAGTTCACGCTGCCTTCATGTCACGGGGAGATAACAGGAGAAGGGGAGTCTCCCTTCTCCCGTTCTCCTGTGTTCCCCGTGGCAAGTCACTGTCGCCGACCAGCGCGGATCACTTCGAATAGAGATCGATGATCCGGCCGATGGCACGGCGACACACGGCACAGAAGCCGACCCGGTTGCGTGTGAACATGATGCAGTCGGCTTCCGGACGGTAGAGCCCGCGCGGCTCGTACGACGCGCCTTCGAAGGCGCCGACGGCGCCGGAGTACTTCATCCCCTTCAGGAGCGTCTCTTCCCAGGCTTGTTGCTCACGAAAGAGCGCATCCATCTCTTCCTCGGGCGCATTCCGCTTGCGGATCTCCCGCCGACGCTCCTGGATCGCGCGCGAGTGCTTCTCGAACTCCGCCTTGCTCCACGGCGTCGGCAGCGGCGTACCGGGCGTGACGAGATCCCGCCACTTCAGCGCCGCGGGATCGTGCAGCGCTGTCACGTTCGGCTCCCAGGGCTCCACCTTCTTCTCGACGCCGCCGGTCTCGTAGGCCACGTCGGACGTGTAGTACTCGTCGGCAAGTGCGGCAAAGTGGTGGCCGAACTCATGGATGAACACGTATTCGGAGAACGCGCTGCCCACGGATGTCGTCGCCTGGTCGTTGAAGATCCCGCCGCCGCCGTAGGTCCGTTCGTTGACGAGGATCTCGATGAACTCGTACGGGGCGGTGGCCGCCGCGTCCCGCAGCGCCCGGTTGTCGAGCGTCAGCACGTAGCGTTCCGAGTCGAAGATGTTGTACTCCGCCGAGACCGCCGTCCTGCGGTGGACGCCGGCGTTCGGCCGGTGCACGCCGCTCTCCGGAGAGGGCAGCTCCAGGGTGCGCACGTTGAAATCCGTCCGCCGGCTCCGGAAGGGTTCCTGCGCGAACAGCGCCTCGACGAGCCGCGTCGCGTCAGCCTGGAACTTCGGCAATTCCGCCTCGGTGTAGCCTTCACTGATGAGCAGAAGGTCCACTTTGGCTTCCGGCGGGCCGCTCTCGACCAGGCTGCGGACCCGGCCGGCCTGCACGGGGGGCGCCATGTTGACGAAGCGCGATGTGGGATCCACATCAGTGGACCAGACGTCGGTGAAGGCCCCGTCCTTCTGACGCTTGCGCACGACCACCCGCACCGGGCGTGTGGGCCAGGGAAACCGCAGCGACTCGTGGTACGTCCGATGGAGCGTCCGCGCCTCTGCCGTCGTTTCCCACTCGCCGTAAACAGAAGCAAAGCCGCGCGAGTACAGCAGGTCTCCGGCTGCCGCATCCCGCACCTCGAACTGGTACGGGCCGAGGTCCGTCGGGTCGATCAGTTGTGTGCGGCTTCCCGCCCAGGCTCCATCGTTGACAACGCGATCGAGCGAGAACGTCTCGCCGGATGTGGGGCCGCCCGTGTGAAAGTAGTCCACCCGCATCGTTCGCTCGAAGGCGAATGCCCCGGCAGGCGGTTGGGGGAGTGTGCCCGCCCAGAGCCAGAACACGCAGAGCAGGAGGAGGCGCATCGTGCGTTCAGTATAATTCCCGCGTGCGCAAGCCTGTCGTGCTCATCACAGGCGCTGGTGGCGAAATCGGCCATGGCCTCATCGAACGCCTGACGAGGCAGCATCGCCGCTCCATTGTGACGCTGGATCTCGCCCGGCTCGCACCGCCCATCGCGTCGCTGGTCGACCGTGAGATCACCGGGTCCATTCTCGACCGCCAGCTGCTCGAGCGCCTGCTCGCTGAATACCGCGTGGAGCTGGTCTTCCATCTCGCCGCCCTGCTTTCCACCAGATCGGAGTTCACCCCGCTGGCGGCACACCAGGTGAACGTCGAGGGCACGCTCAATCTCCTCGAGTTCGCTCAGCACGAGGCGGAGTCGCACGGCAAGCCTGTTATCTTCATGTACCCGTCGTCGATTGCGGTGTACGGTTTGCCCACTCTGCAGCAGAAGGATGCCGCCGGAAAGGTGCGGGAGGACGACTGGACACACCCGACCACGATGTACGGCTGCAACAAGCTCTATTGCGAGCAGCTCGGTCACTACTACTCGCGGCACTACAAGCAGCTTGCGGCCGAACCGGCGAGCGGCCGGGTGGATTTCCGGTGCGTCCGGTTCCCCGGGCTGATCTCCGCCCAGACGATGCCGTCGGGGGGAACGTCTGACTATGCGCCGGAGATGATCCACGCTGCCGCGGCCGGGGAGGCTTACGAGGCGTTCGTCCGTCCCGACGCGCGCATCCCGTTCATGGCGATGCCGGACGGCGTCGAAGCCCTCCTGCAGCTCTCCGAGGCGCCACGCGAGAGCCTGACGCGGACGGCCTACAACGTAGCGGCGTTCAACCCGTCTGCGGAGGAAGTCCGGCAGGTGGTGACCCGCGCCTTCACCGGCGCCGAGATTACCTGGCAGGTGGACGCCAAGCGGCAGGGGATCATCGATACGTGGCCGGCGGACGTGGACGACAGCGCGGCGCGGCGCGATTGGGGATTCGCGCCACGCTACGACCTCGAGAGCGCCTTTGCCGACTACCTGATTCCGACGATCCGCGAGCGGTACGCGGCCGACTGACTCGGGCAGCCGCTGTCCGGCACGCTTGCGGGCCCCGTCACGCCTGACGGGGTATCCACTCGGGCGGGGGGGTGATCTGCGGCGCCGGCGGGCCTCCGGCATCCGCCCTGCCGCTCCCCGTGAGCCGGCTGTTTGCCCGGACCGTCATGTCGTGGTCGCATACGATCTGGCAGGACAGGCGCACGCCCGACGCCCCTTTTGCCGCCAGCACGTTGCGCTCGGCGACGGTCATCGTGTCCGGCTCACCTTCGACGAACTCGACCCGGCAGGTGGTGCACCGGGCGTTCCCCCCGCAGGCGTGCAGAATATCCACCCCGGCATCCTGCTCGATTGCAAGCACGAGGCGCTTGCCCTCTTCCACTTCAACAGTACCGACTCCTTCAACGCTCAGTTTTGGCATCGCACGATCATAATCGGCTTCCTCCTCTTCCGGTGGCGCGAGGGCCGGTGCTGCGGCAGACGCATCCGTCTGCCAGGAGCTTTGTCCGGATGCTAGACGGCGGAGTGTCTTCTCGGCGCGGGTGTCCCCATCCGCTTTCGTTCCACGGGATACGAGATGCTCAGCCGAAGGACACGCAGAATGGGCAGAGAACATAGAATGGCAGCGGAGGTGTCATGAGCGGCGCAACGATGAGAGAGATCCTGCTGCACGGCGAAGCAGGTGAGGCATTCGACCGGTCGGTGGCTTTCGCGCGGCAGCTTGCCGAAGCCTTCGGCGGCCGCCTGCATATCGTCTACACACTGGCGGACCCGCTGGCTGCAGGGTGGACGGCCGAAATAGCGGCCGAGCGGCTGCCCGAAATGCACCAGGCGATCGAGGAGGAAGCGCTGGAGCGCCTCTCGCGGGTGATCCCTTCAGGGGATCAGGAACGCCTCGGGATCGAGCTGGTGATCCGCACCGGCCCCCCGGAACAGGAGGTCGTCCGGTACGCGAACGAGCATCCAATCGATCTGGCGATCGTGCACGCACCGGTCGCAGCCGGGCGGAGCGGGCTGGCGAACGCGCTGCTCGAGAGCGCGCGCTGCGCGGTGCTCGTCCTGCGGTGATCCCCGGCGATCTGCTGCTTGCCGCCTACGCCAGCGGCTGGTTCCCCATGGCCGACGGCGAGGGGCAGATCTCCTGGTACTCCCCCGACCCGAGGGGGATCATTCCGCTGGACACGTTCCATGTCCCCGCGCGGCTGCAGCGGATCGTCCGCCAGGGGCGCGTCCGGATAGCGATTGACAGCGATTTCGAGGCGGTCATCCGTGCCTGCGCCGGGGCCGAGCGGGATCCGGAGGATGGCGGCACATGGATCAGCGAGGAGATCGTCCAGAGCTACTGTGCCCTGCATCGACTCGGGTATGCGCACTCGGTGGAATCCTGGCAGGGCGATCGGCTGGTGGGCGGGCTGTATGGCGTGAGCCTTGGGGGCGCGTTCTTCGGCGAATCGATGTTTCATCGCTCGCCGGATGCCTCGAAGGTCGCCCTCGTGGCGCTGGTGGAGCGGCTCCGGGCTCGAGGATTCTCCTTGCTGGATACGCAGTGGGTAACCGTGCACCTGCAGCAGTTCGGTGCCTTGGAGATTCCACGTCCCGCGTATCTCGGCCTCCTCGAGAAAAGCCTCAGGACCGGGGCGCGATTCTGTGATCCTTCCTGAGCCGCCAGGGCCCAGCCGAGGTTAGCGGAAATCGGGTAGGACGCCGCCGGATCTCGTCAGTGCACCGTGTACGGCTCGCTCAGCGTAAACGGTGCGATCTTCACGTCGAACTGTTCCCCGTTCGGGACGACCATCTGGTAGCTGCCTTCCATGACCCCGAACGGTGTCGACAGGGGGCACCCGGATGTGTACTCGAAGGATTCACCGGGCTGCAGGGTCGGCTGCTTGCCGACGACGCCCGGGCCGCGCACCTCCTCGATGTGACCGGTGCCGTCAGTGATAATCCAGTGCCGCGTCAGGAGCTGCACGGGTTCCGATCCCTCGTTCGCAATCGTGACCGTGTAGAGAAAGAACCATTCATTCTCAGGGGGTCTCGACCGCTCGGGGGCGTATTCGGACTGGACGTGCACGTGGATGCCGCGGGTCACTGCTTCCGAGGAGAACATAGCTGAATGATGAACGATCGCCGTCCGGCCGGGCAAGTCCCGGCAGGCTCAGCCGGGTTGTGCGGCCGGTGCAGGCACGTGCAGATCGTTCGTACGGGGCGCGGCGGGCAGTTCTTCCTCTGCAGGCTCTCGTTCACGGACCCGCGATTTCCACGCTACCCGCCCACCCCCGTGCTGCGCTGCGGAGGCTTCTCCCCGGTCGAGCCCGAAGGTGAGGAAGGCGGGGAGGAAGAGGTGGACGGCGGCTGAGGCCCTCGTGCGCCGCTGACGAATGGCAACGGGTCGATCGGACCCTCCTGCAGCGCATAGATGCCGAAGTGCAGGTGTGGTGGTGTTCCCCGCGCGTTGCCGGTGTTCCCCACGTAGCCGAGCACGTCTCCGGCCGAGACGCGTTCCCCTCCGGAGACCGCCTGCCTGGACAGGTGCGCGTAGTACTGTCGCTGACGCCGCGCCGGATCGAGGACCCACACGACATTGCCCCCGAGCCGGTTCGTCCCCGCTGACACGACGATGCCGTCGGATGCGGCGAGCACCGGCGTCTCGCGGGGGGCAAAGATGTCCACTCCGTGGTGCTGGCGGCGCCCTGCGTCCCGAGGGTCGAGAAAGAAGCTGCGCACGGCGCTGACATCCTGGCCGGCCACGGGGAAGGTCAGAGAGGCGGTCGTCCGGTTGCCAATCCGGAGGTCCCCCCCTCGCAGCAGTTCCGGCTGGATACGCACGATGTACTGGCCGTCGCGCCGGATCTCGTGCTCCAGGGTCAGGCTGTCGCGCTTTGCGCTCGCGACGGCCGATGGCGCTTCGCCGGTCCGTACCTCGAAGAGATCGATGAATACGTGCGCGGGCTCTTCCGCCTCCAGCGTGAGGTTCACGTTGAGCACGCGTCCGCGCCGCAGGTCCAGCAGGTAGCCGAACGCCCGAGGTTGCGCGGCGGCGTGGCGCAGCGTGGTCTCCATGGGCAGGCTGGTCTTCTCCGGCTCCACCAGCGCCCGCCGGGCGGCCGCCAGCCAGTCCCGCCCCAGCGCCGTATCCTCGAGCCCCGCGGCTTCCAGCGACCGGACGTACGCCTCGTGCGGGGAGGCGCCGCCCGGCAGCACACTCATGACCCGTTCCCGGTCCCACAGGAGGAGACCGACGATTGCCGCCAGCAGGACCGTTATGAGGACACGCCACCACATCACCTTCTAGGACGTGCAAGGAGCGTGTCGGGTAACCGTTTGCTACGATCGGGGCTGGGATGCAGACCATCACACCCGCCAGGCTGCAGCCTGGTGTGACTGCCGAATCGCTCCTCGAGGAATCGCCCGTCGAGTCCGCCGAAGGGGCGGCCGACCGGCCCATTCGCGGCAGGGCTCTCATCCTGTGGGATCCAATGAGCCTTCCCGGAACGAAGTTCGCGCGGAAGCTCGACGCCATCGACACCGATCAGATTACCCCCGCGGCCGACTGCGTCTCCGAGAGCCTCGAGACGCTGGACGAGCGCTGGAAAGCGGGGTCCTTCCGCTATCTGATGCCCGACTTCCGCGAGCGGGTGCACCGCGGGGAGACGTTCGTCATCGCCGGGGATCGCTTTGCCATCGGCTCGTCGCGGGAGATGAGCCCGGCGGGGCTGAAAGGCGTGGCGGAGGAAGCCGGGCTGGAGCTGGTGGTGGTGTGCGGCGCCAACATGGGGGACATCTTCAGGCGCAACAGCTTCAACCTCGGGCTGCACGTCGTGCAGAGCACTGAGGCTGTGGCCGACGCACGGGATGGGGATGAGTTCAGCTTCGACCCCCGCAGCCGGCAGCTTCGGAACGAGACGCAGGGGCGCTCCTACGTGCCGGTGCCCCTTTCACCCAAGGAAGAGGAGATCCGGCGGGGGGGCGGCATCATTGCGGCGGGGCGCCGCGAGTTCAAGTCCTCAGTGCGTACCCGGCCGGCGCTCGACCGGGCGTCTCCAGACGAGGTGCGCGGCATGTCCACCACCGAGCAGATCGTCTGGGCCCATCGGGTCGATCGGGACCTCACGCCTGCAAGCCTCCGCCCCGGCGCGACCCTGCGCGTCTACGCTGATCTGCTGCCGGCGTCGGATGGCACCGCGCCGTTCGCAATCCACACGTTCAACCAGATCACCGGAGGGAACACCATATTCCCGCGGCAGGCCGCGATCGCCAACGATCACTTCGTCTTCACCGGCGCGGAGGCTGACGAACGGCAGACGGCGATCGGACGCGCCTTCGCCGCGCGGCACGGCATGGGCAAGCCGCACTACGCCACGCCGGGAGACGGCATCTTCCACTTCTATTTTCCCGAGCAGGGGCTGGTGCTCCCCGGAGCGTTCATCCCTGGCGCCGATTCGCACACCCGCGCGTACGGCGCCTACGGTGCAGTGGGGATTGGCGTGGGCTCCACGACGCTGGGGTTTGGCTGGGCGACCGGCTACATCTACTTCACGCTGGCCCCAGGCCGGCGGGTCACCTTCCGTGGACGCCTGCAACCCTGGGTTGGCGGCAAGGACATCGTCCTCGAACTGCTGCGCCGCTGGGGGGCGGAGCAGGCGGGGGGCATGTCCGTGGATCTCGTCGACGCCGACAGGGGGCTTCCGATGGTCTATCGCAACACGATCGCGAACATGATGGCGGAGGCTGAAGCCCTCAACGGCGTCTTCGCGCCCGACGAGATCACGTACGAGTGGTATCGCCGCAAGGGTTTCAACGACCTGCCCTACCCGCCGATTGCCCCTGGCCCGGAGGCGGTCTACGGAATTGACGAGGCGCTGGACCTCGCGGAAGTCCGCCCGATGATCGCGAAGCCGTTCAGTCCGGGGAACGCATTTCCCGCAGAGGACGTCGCTCGGGAGCACATCACGTTCGACAAGGCCATGATCGGTTCGTGCACGAACGGGAGCTACGACGACCTGCTGCAGGCGGCCCTGGTCATGCGTGCCGCGCGGGACGGAGGCATCCGGCGCGTGCAGCGGGAGCTCGCGGTGTTCCCCGGCTCTGGAAGCGTGGGCCGCCAGATCGAGCAGGCCGATCCCCGGCTCGGGGGGGAATCGATTGCCGGGATCTTCCGATCGCTGGGCGCCCAGATCCGTCAGTCCTGGTGCGGCCCCTGCTTCGGGCAGGGACCGGACGCCCTCACGCCCGGACAGCGTGCGATCACCTCCTTCAACCGTAACTGGCAGAATCG
>JACCXG010000391.1 GCA_013697225.1 Acidobacteriota bacterium | reverse complement strand
ACGAGCGGCCCGCGGGCGCTGCGCATACGCATGATTCACCTCGGGAGAACGCAGCGGAGGGCAGGCGGCCCGGCTGCATGGCGATGTTACTGTAGCTAAGACGGTTGTCGCAATCCGGGCGTCCCCGAAAGGGGCCGCAGGGCGTCCGTGAAACCGGACGGAGGGGCGGAGAGGACGGATAGCACGGAGAAGTGCACGTCACGGAGACACGGGGGCACGGAGAAGTCCTTTGACGTCCGAGGAGCGGAACAGGACGGAGGGGACGGAGGGCACGGAGAAGTGCACGTCACGGAGACACGGAGGCACGGAGAAAGGCATCCGGCGGAGCTACCCGGTGCCTGCTTCCTGCTTGCTGACAACTACCTCCTCCCACCCGCCCCAGCCGGAGGGTCAGACCCCGGCCTTCGGCCGAGCTGCCCCCAGAATCCCTAGTTCCTCCGTGCCTCCGTGTCTCCGTGTAGTGCACTTCTCCGTGCCCCCCGTAACCTCCGTGTCCTCCGCCGGCGACTCCGGCGTCATCAATAAAGGTCATTGAGTACAATCGGTCGGAATAAGGCGCGTCCTCCCGGTGTTTCTTCCTCTGGGCGCCATGATCCTGAATGGTTTTCCGCCGCCGTCCTCCGCCGCCCGATGGTCCCGCACCCGACGCGGCGGGGAACAGCGACGGGTTCGCGCAGGAAGCGCTCTCGTACGTGGACAGTCTGTACGGCACGGCTCTGAGGCTGACGCGCCGGCCGGCAGACGCGGAAGATCTGGTGCAGGAGACGTATCTGAAGGCGTTTCGCGCCTCGGGGCAGTTCGAGCGCGGCACGAACCTGAAGGCGTGGCTGTTCACCATTCTCCACAACTCGTTCCGGAACATGCGGCGCCACGATGTGCGGAATCCGGTCGAGGTGAACAGCGAGACGGTCGATGAGGCGGTGGACGTGGTGGCGCTGGATCAGAACCCGGAACAGCTGCTGAGCCGGGCGACGCTCGATGCCGACTTGCAGGCCGCCCTCGATGCCCTGCCGGACGCCTTCCGTCAGGCGGTCTGGCTCCGGGACGTCGAGGAGTTCTCGTACGCGGAGATCGCCCGGATGATTGAGACGCCGATCGGCACGGTCATGTCGCGCATCTCGCGCGGCCGCCGCCTGCTGTACGAGAAGCTGGCCGGAACCCGGGTTGGGGCCGGCGGGCGCCGGAGAGACGTCCTATGAGAGAGGACGGAACCGGGATGCACTCCGTTCCAGAGACCACACCGTGATGCCGAACTGCCAGGAAATCGAACGGGCGCTGGCCGCCTATGCCGAGGGGGCCTCTGCGGCCGCCGATCGCCATCAGGTTGAGGCCCACCTGCAGGCGTGTCCCGCCTGCCGGAGCCGCGTCACAGCCGAGCGCAACGCCTGCGAGCTGCTCAGGGCCAGGCGCACCGAGCTGCGGGGCTGCGCGCCCGAGGCCCTGCGTCGTCGCTGTGCAGCCCAGAGAGCGGCCCCGGCGCTGGCGCCTGTCCCGGCACGCCGTCCGTGGGTGCCGCTGTCGCTTGCCGCATCGCTCGTCTTTGCCGCTGGCCTGCTGGTGATGTTTGGACTCGGCGGAAGTGTCGAGACATATGCGGCGCAGCTTGCCGTCGATCATATGAAGTGCTTCCAGTTCCCGCCGGACGGGAATGCCGACGTCACGGTCATGGGGGAGCAGTGGCGCGCCGCGAACGGATGGCCGTTGCGGATTGCGCCAAGCGAGAAGGCAGAGGGACTCGAGCTCCTCGGGATCCGCCGGTGTGGCTCAACGAGAGGACGGGTGGCGCACATGCTGTACCGCTGGCGCGGGCAGCCGCTGTCGGTCTACGTGCTCAATAGCCGCATCAAGGACAATCCGGAGAGTGCGCCGAACGCAGAGGCGACGCTTGCTCACGACCACGCGGACCACGTGGTTCATGCCGAGGATTATGAGGGCGTCCGCAAGTTCGGCGTGGAGGAGATCATCTGGGAGCACGGCGGTCGCACCTACACCATCGTCGCCCAGGCGCCGGATCCCGAGCTGCGGCGGGTCGCTCGCTACGTCCGGCGTTTGACGCATTAGAGTGGACGCGAAGGCGAAGCGTCGCGATGATTGAGCAACATGCATACAGACGATGAGAACGCCGCCCCTGCCGGGGGCGCCCGCGACACCGGTTCCGGGCTGGAGGGCGGCCACGATGGCGCCACCGGAGTTTCGGAAGGTGTGAGCGACGGGAACGGCGGTCCCCCGCCGAGCCGCAGGCGCTGGATCCTGGCGGCAATGGGCGCGCTTGCCGTGGCGCTCTTTGCCGTGCCGTTGCTGCAGGGCCCGGACGACCACGGCGTGCCGGCCGATGAATCGAACGCGTCGGCAGGTGGGACCGACGCCTGCCCTGCGAAGGCG
>JACCXG010000306.1 GCA_013697225.1 Acidobacteriota bacterium | reverse complement strand
ATGTAGGGGTTGGCGCCGACGTCGAGGACATCGTGAATGGCGGCGATGTTGGGATGGGTGAGCGCGGCTGCCGCGCGCGCTTCGTGGTGCAGGCGTGCGCGCGCGTCGGGCAGGGAGAGCCACGCGTCGGACGGCCGCTTGAGCGCGACCCGCCGCCCCCGCCGGGGATCGTCCGCAAGATAGACTTCGCCCATCCCGCCGGACCCGAGCAGTTCGAGTACGCGATACGGCCCGACGAGCTCACCAATCAACCCGGTCCTCCGGTGCAGGGACGCCTTAGACTCGCAGTCTAGGTCGCGCGAGGAACGCCGGCAATGGGAAAAGAGTGCGGTATTGCTACTGCTGTCGAGGGTGCCGAGGAAGCACCAACGGGGCTGACTATGGGCGCTGTGCCGGTGCCCCCAGTCCGATAAGCTCCGACCAGCAACCCCATTCCACGCGACACAAGTTTACCCATTCGGAGACTTTTTCGGGGGGGGGAAGACTAAGCAGACGATTTCACCGGCTGCTCTGCGTCCTGTGCTCCGCCTCCGGGGGCAAGCGAGAGGCGCGCCCTAGGCCTAGGCTGGCGTTCAGGTGACGCGTGTGTTGCCTTGCAAGGACGTTCGCCACAGGTCGTACCGACCTTCCTAGCGCGTCTCCCGGAGGCGTTCCGCCAAGACGCGGCAGAACGTGAGGAGATCGGCGGTATCCGTGGACGCGATCGCGTGAATGCGCGTGTAGTCAATCGCGCCGTACTGGTGCGCGATGAGGTTCCGCAGCCCGGCGGCAGCCACTAGGCGGCTTGCCAGATCGCGCTCGATGACGCCGTGGTCTGCCAGGGCCGCGAAGACGTCGCTGTAGCTCGCGGGGACGGTCCACCGCGCATCTGACAGCCAATGCGCGGCCAGTGCGAGACACCCCTGCAGGGCCACGAAGAGATTGAGCGTGACGACCTCACGAGCCGTCCGATTGCTGCGGAAGTCCTCGACCCGGGGGGGCAGCACCTCACGAATGCGCTGCACGGCGTCGGTCACCGCGGCGATCTTCGAGGCCAGCACCGCCTCATCGACCATGCGCCGCGCTCTCGAGAATGGCCCGCGCGCACAGTTGCTCCACCGGCTTGAAGTCCAGATAGCCGAGGATCGCACGAGCGCAACCGCGTGTGAGGGCCGACGGATCGACTTCGACGAGGAGACGGCCGTCGCGGAACACCCGATAGGCCACCGCAGGCGGGGCCTGGTCCAGCACGATGACGTCAACGGTTCGGTCCGTCGCGCGCTCCAGGCTGGCAACGAGCGTGCCGAGCGTGTGGCGGTCGAACCCGTCGCCCGATGACGAGCCGATGGCGATATCCAGGTCGCTGTGCGCCGTGGCTCGCCCGGCTGCCTGCGACCCGAACAGCAGCGCATATGCGATCCGCGGCTCGGACACGAGCACCTCTCGAATCACGTCGACCATGCGGGCACTGTAGCACGCGCGAGCCATCTTACGCGTCCGTGCCGCCCGACGCGCGGCGAGCTGGGGTCGCCGTGTGCGTCCGGCCGGCGCCGCTGCCCTCTGGCAGTCTGCGGTGGGAGTTCTTCACCTCGCGCGGCGCGCCTGACTGTCGTTCCAGGCCTCCTGATATGCCGCAACGCCGTTCGCCACGTGTGCCGGGGCCGCCTGCATGATCGAGCGGATGTTCTCGTCGAACGCGGCCGGGTCCCGAACCCGCAGGAGGCTTGCCGCCTGAATCGCCACGGCGCCGTCGTACGACCGGAGTCGGGCGGCGAGTTGCCGGATGTCGGCTGCAGCCGACACTTCCCGCCGCGCGTACTCCACCGCGGGTTCGAAGGCCCGGCTGCCGTCCCCATCGACGAAGACCGCGCCGCTCAATCCAAGCACGTACGGCGCGAACTCGATGGAGGTCGGCTGGTACGGCTTCGCGGTAGGCCAGTAGGGTGCGGTGACGCCAGGGCCGGTGGCAACCGCCACCAGATGCACATCGTGGGCCGGCTTCGGCAGGCGCCACGTCCCCTCCCACTTCACGCCGGCTCTCGTGCCGTCCTCGATCTCCTCCTCGCGGGCGAGGATCCCGTTCACGTACAGAGCCACACGGCGGGCTCGGGTCCACCCCGGACCCTTGACGCGGATCCGGACATCGAGATCATCGCTCGCATCGACCAGTTCTCCTGGTCCCCTTCCCGCCACCTGGATTTCCGTGAGCAACCGTAGCTGACCATCACCCGGCTGCTGCGCAGGCTGTTCATCGCCTGCGCGAGGTCGATTCTGGCGGGATCGCTGTCATCGCACCAGACGTAGGTTCTCGCCTGGCCGACGATGTAGCGCGAGACGTCGTGCGCATCGCTCGACCCGACCGGCGTGAGGCTCACCCCCCGGCTGAGCATCCCCATCCAGTCGCGGACGAGCGCCAGCCCGTCCGACATCACGGCTCCCGAGTTGACGACCTCCATCGCATTCGCGGGAAGCCGCCAGCCCTCGAGGTCCTCGCCTGCGACGCCGATGTGCCGCGCCGGGTCGAGCGGCCGGAACCCGCCGTGGATGTCGCGCCCGTGGTTCAACACGACTGCCGGATCGGTGGACACCCTCCTGAAGGCCTCGCCGAGGCGTGTCCAGTCCGGCGTTCGCTGGTCAATCGGGATGGCACCGCCCGGGACGGGGAACACGTTGAAGTGCCCGATGTCCGGCGTGGTCACCTCGCTTCCCATCACCGGCGTGAAATGCCCGCGCACACCTGCCGCACGCGCGTGTTCGTCGAAGTCGACGAGCATGTTGTGTTCCGTGGAGACCGGCAGCTCGATCCCCTCGCCCGCGATCGTCTGCATGCGCTCGCCGACGCCCGCGTCGCCATGGCGCGCGAACGTTCCGGTGTGCACGTGCGTGTCCATCGCCGCCCAGCCTG
>JACCXG010000280.1 GCA_013697225.1 Acidobacteriota bacterium | reverse complement strand
CCATCGACTTGCCGAGGTGCGCCGTTCCGGCTGTCGCGACGGTGTAAACGCCGGCAGCGCCGCCTGGATACGGGACCGCGTGTAGTGCCGTAGTGAACAGACGCGGCTGCCGCGCACCGGTTACGCTCTCACGTGCTCATCGAACTTCAGGAAGGGTGTCTCTGATGGCCAACAGGATTGCGTACGGCGACGCGTCGCGTCAGGCCGTTCTTCGCGGCGTGAACAGCCTCGCGAACGCCGTGAAGGTGACGCTCGGGCCCAAAGGGCGGAACGTCATCCTCGATCGGACGTTCGGCTCCCCCACGATCACCAAGGACGGCGTCACGGTGGCGAAGGAGATCGACCTGAAGGATCCCATCGAGAACATGGGCGCGCAAATGGTGAAGGAGGTCGCCAGCAGGACATCGGACGTGGCCGGCGACGGCACGACGCCGGCGACGGTGCTGGCCCAGGCCATCTACCGCGAGGGGGCGAAGAACGTCACCGCCGGCGCCAACCCCATGGCCATCAGGCGCGGCATCAACAAGCTCCGGGGCACCATCAAGGTCGCCGCGGTCAAGGCGCCCGGTTATGGCGACCGGCGCACGGCCATGCTCGAAGACGTCGCCGTCCTGACCGGTGGCCGCGCCGTCATCATCTCCCGGATCCCTGACGCTGGCGCCGATGCGTCGGCCGGAGACAGGCCATGAGCGCGTCGGCCGACTTCACCAGGCGAAGCCGGGGCGATGCCGGTGAGTACCGTCTGCTCCACAAGTATCTGCGGGATCGATTCGCGGACCGGCTCGTACTGACATTCGCGCAGATCGAGGACCTCCTGGGCTTCCCGTTGCCCGGCCCCGCCTGGGTTCAGCGCGACTGGTGGGAGCGTCTCGACGAGGCGGGCCAGCACACGACGCAGTCCGACGCCTGGACGCTCGCCGATCGCACGGCGACCGTGAATCTGTCGGCGCGCTGCGTGACGTTCGAGCGCGACGCCGCGGCACGGACCTGAACCTGACCGCTGGTCAGCGCCTTGCGACGGTTCATGTTCCGTCAGCTCCCGCGTCAGCGCCTCGCCGATCCGGACCACCTCACGCTTGTGCCGCCGCGCCCTGGCGCCTCCAGTTCCAGCAGCGCGTTCGGCAGGTCGCTTCGGGGCGATGCTGACCCAGGATGACGTTGCCTCTTGACAGGTATTGGAGCATTTCCGAGGCGGACCTGCTGCTCCAGCTCCGTGCCGCGCCGCAAGGCCTCACGAGCGCCGAGGCCGGAGAGCGGCTCGCGCTCGGCAGGGCGAGTGCGCTGAGACCTCGACGACGCTCTGGTCAGATCGCGCTCTCACAGCAGTTTAGCGCTCGCTCCAGGCCCCGCTCTTCGGCCGACTCCATCCTGGCGAAAACGTAGTGGAGCACAGGCTTGCGACTCAGCATCGGTGCGTTGAACGACCGCTTCTGTTCGAGCGTGATCGGTGGAACGGGCGCGCCGGGGCTCTTCACGACGATCGTGTCGGGTGTGACCGCGCCTGCGCGCAGATCGCGTTCTGGCCATTACGTGATGGGCGGCGATGCATGCCGCCACAGGAGGTGCGGGGCTCGCGATCTACGACGTGATCCCGGCGATGCGTAGCGCCCGTGCAATCACCGCGTCGGACAGCCACATACCCGCTGTCCGCAGTTCCAGCAACACTGCTCGCGGATCGTCGATTCGTCCCTGCCGGTGCGCCGCGATGACCACACCCAACGTCCCGACGACATCGAGCCCGTGCGCCAGCGCACACTTCCTGCCGTTCAGATCGTCAATGACCACGCGAGCGCCTGGCTCGTGCAGCGCCGTTGCGATCACCGACGACTCGCCCTTCCCGATCTCCCACGCGACGACCGATTCCGGAATCGGCGGCGATGGCCGCTTCTCGAGCCATGTTGAGTCGGAAATCACTCTCGCGGCCTTGTCGGTGTAGCCGCCGGACATCACCTCGTCAAACACCGGTTCCGGTACGATGATCCGGCTTGCACCCAGCGTGTGGAGGAGTTCGAGATGACCGGCATTTCCGAGGAAGATCAGCGGTGAGGCGTTGACGACGGGGGGGGCGTCAGACATCCCCCAGCTCTCGGGCGAGGTCCTGGTCGTCCACCACGAACACATCGACGCGCCGGCGCGCGAGTTCCGCAAGGAACTCCGCACGGGTCAGGCCGGCGGTTTCCGCAGCCCGTTCCATCGACAGCAGACTCTGCTGGTACCAGTGAATGGCCGCCGCGAGACGGAGCTCCGCAGCCACCTCGTGCGGCGCCTTCTTCAGCGCTGCCAGCAGGCCGTCGGGGACGGTTACGTCTACGTGGGTCATCGCATTCCTCGAATCGGGCTGTCGACAGG
>JACCXG010000259.1 GCA_013697225.1 Acidobacteriota bacterium | reverse complement strand
TCGACGCCGAAGGCAGTCCACTTGCCGTCCTTCAACACGCGCCTGTTCGATGCGAACCCGGCGGACCCCCGTCCCCACGCCACCCGCGCCGGCCGGCGGTCCGCCAGTGCAGCGAGGGCCAGCCGCTCGAGGGCGTCCACGAGGCCGCGCGAGTATCGATCGATGCTCTCCTGTTCGTCAGCCGGAACCGGAGTGCCGAAGATATACGGCAGCACGCCGGTAAGGCTCGGCCCGGTGTGAGTATGGGTTGCGGTGATCGCAAGCGCTTCCCGCCGCACGCCCGATCTCTGAAGCCGGCCCGCCACTTCCTCTGTGATCTGTCGCGGCACGCCGATGAGATCGGTTGCCATCAGGACGGCGGGCCGCTCACCTCCGAGTGCAATCGCCTTCGCCCAGAGCCGCCCCTCGACACGCTCCGACGGCGTCGCCCTGTTGCCATACCCGGTGAGGCGAATTGGCCTCTCCGGTGTGATGTCCACCGTTGCGACACCAACCGGGAAGACATCGCTCGACGGCTCCCCACCGGGCTGCCGAACAGACGCGCACCCTGCCGACAGCACGGCGAGGCAGAAGAGGACTCTCCCTGCCATTTGCCGCGCGGCAGCAATGGTCGCGAGCAGGAACAACCGCGGATTGCCTGCAATCGTCCCGGGCCTCATGGCGGTAGAGTATCCAAAGTCGTCGCGAATCTGCCAGAATCTTCGGAATGGCGGCCGTGTTCCTCCTTCTGCTTGCGTCGGTTGTCGGGTTGCTGTCGATGAGCCAGAAGGTGCCCTCGCCTGGGCAGGAGGAGGCGGGCGCGACCGCTGCAGCCTATCGCAGCTGGGAGGCTTACGGCGGCGGGCCGGATCAGATCCGGTACTCGCGCCTGGATCAGATCAACCGCTCGAACGTCCGCTCGCTGGAAGTTGCCTGGACATTCGACGCGGAAGAGAGCGGAGGCCTCCAGAGCAACCCGATTGTCGTCGAGGGGGTCCTCTACACGACAACGCCCCGGCACCGCGTTGTTGCGCTGGACGCGGCAACCGGGGTGCTGCGGTGGAGCTTCGATTCGGGCATCGAAGGATCCGGGCCGAACCGGGGAGTGACCTTCTGGCAGGACGGCAATGGAGAGCGGCGCATCTTCACCGCCCAGGGCTCATTCGTCTACGCGCTCGATGCGCGCAGCGGCAAGCCCGTTCCGGGCTTCGGCCGTGAAGGGCGGATCGATGTGCGCGAGGACCTCGGCCGCCCGGCTGATGCGCAGTCGGTGAGGTTGACGACCCCCGGGGTGATCTACCGGGATCTGCTCATCGTTGGCGGACGTGTGGCGGAAGGACTCCCGGCATCTCCCGGCCATATCCGGGCGTACGATGTCCGCTCCGGGGCGCTGCGCTGGACGTTCCACACGATCCCGCAGCCAGGGGAGTTCGGGCACGAGACCTGGCCGAAGGACGCCTGGACCTACACCGGCGGGGCGAACAACTGGGCCGGCATGGCCGTGGACGAGCGGCGCGGGCTGGTCTTCGTGCCTACCGGTTCGGCCGCGGCCGACTTCTACGGGGCCAATCGCGCAGGGGACAACCTGTTCGCGAATTCGCTCATCGCGCTCGACGCCGCGACGGGCAAGCGGGTCTGGCACTTTCAGGCCGTTCGTCACGACATCTGGGATCGGGATTTTCCGTCCCCTCCCAGCCTGGTCACGGTGACGCGCGAAGGCCGCAGTGTTGACGCGGTAGCCCAGACGAGCAAGCAGGGATTCGTCTTCCTGTTCGATCGGGAGACGGGAACGCCGCTTTTCCCGATCGAGTACCGGAAGTACCCGCCGAGCCCGGTGGACGGCGAGGTGGCTGCGGATACCCAGCCGCTTCCGGTGAAGCCCGCCCCTTTTTCGCGTCAGCGCCTGACCGAGGATCTGCTCACGCGGCGCACACCGGAAGCGCACCAGGCGGTGCTCGAGCGGTTCCGGACCTTCCGCAGCGACGGGCAGTTCGTGCCCTTTGCCGTGGGGCAGGAAACCATCATCTTCCCGGGGTACGACGGCGGCGCCGAGTGGGGGGGATCGGGGTTCGACCCGGAGAGCGGGCTGCTCTATGTGAATGCCAACGAGATGGCGTGGCTCGGCAGCCTCGCGCCAAATGCGCTGGGCGACAGCGCCCGCCAGGTGTATCTGAGGAACTGCGCCGCCTGCCATCGCGACAAGCTGCAGGGGGAACCCCCGCAGATGCCATCGCTCGTGGGAATCGGTGAGCGGCGCCCGGTCGAAGAGATTCGCCGCATCATACGGCAGGGAGCCGGACGGATGCCCGGCTTCCCGACGCTGACCGACGAAGAGGTCACCGCGCTGGCGGACTACCTCAGAAGCGGTGAGAGCCGGAACATAGAGGACGTCTCTCCCTCCCCGCTCGCATTGAAGTATCGCTTTACCGGATACAACAAGTTCCTGGACCCGGACGGGTATCCCGCCGTCGCCCCTCCATGGGGCACTCTGAACGCGATCAACCTCAACACCGGCGACTACGCCTGGAGCATCCCCTTCGGCGAGTATCCCGAGCTCGCGGCACAGGGGCTCAGGAACACCGGTAGCGAGAACTACGGTGGTCCCGTGGTCACCGCAGGCGGCCTGGTGTTCATCGGGGCAACCAACTTCGACCGCAAGTTTCGCGCGTTCGACAAGGCCACCGGAGAGCTGTTGTGGGAAGCCGACCTGCCGTTCTCCGGGAACGGAACACCCGCGACTTACGAGGTGAACGGCCGGCAGTTCGTGGTCACCCCGGCCGGCGGGGGGAAGTCTCCCGGACAACTCGGGCCCGCTGCGAAGTCCGGCGGCATCTACGTCGCATTTGCGCTTCCGGAGAGTTCAACAAAGTGAGCGGCCGCTCTTTCCAAGTCCCAACTTCCAACTCCCAACTCCCAATCTCCAACTCCCAATGGTGTTTGAGCGTTGGGACTTGGGACTTGGGAGTTGGGAATTGGGAATTGGGAGTTGGGAATTGGGAGTTGAGCGTTGGGAGTTGGGAGTTGGGAGTTATTCCGATGTCCTCTGAAAATCCACACGGCAATGGGCCGGTTCTGAGGCTCGGTCCGGATCCGGGCGGCGCGCGGCTCGCCGTGATCTGCATACACGGACGTGGCGCGTCTGCCGAAAACATCCTGGGGCTCGCTCGGGAGCTGACGCTCCCGGACGTCGCGTACGTGGCGCCGCAGGCGGCGGGGCACACCTGGTATCCCCTCTCGTTCCTGTCTCCCATTCCACAGAACGAGCCTGGGATCAGCTCCGGGCTGCAGGTGATTGCGCGGATCATCGGGGAGCTCCAGGGGGAGGGCCTCGATCCGGAACGGATCGGGCTGCTGGGGTTCTCGCAGGGCGCGTGCCTCTCTCTGGAATTTGCCGCACGGCACGCCCGACGGTATGCAGCGGTCGTCGGCCTCAGTGGCGGGCTGATCGGACCACCAGGGACGCCGCGCGATTACGCCGGCTCCTTTGAAAACACTCCTGTGTTTCTCGGGTGCAGCGACATCGACGCGCACATCCCGGTCGAGCGCGTCAACGAGTCCGCGGAGGCCTTCAGGCGGATGGGGGGAGCCGTTGATGAACGGATCTACCGCCAGATGGGGCACACCGTGAACCGGGACGAGCTCGACGCCGTCAGGGCCCTGCTGTCGAACGGCGCCGGCCCGGCCTGACTCAGCCCAGGCTCCACCCCTCGCGGTACGGCTCGCGGATGATGGGTTCAGCCTCCGCGACACCCGTGGCTTCCATGGCAACAGGGTCCCAGTCGATCCGCCGTGCGAGCCGCAGGGCCAGCACGCCCAGCAGCGCGATCTCCGTCAGCCGTGCGCCGTACTCGAAAGAACTGCTTGCGGGTGGGCCGCCTTTGCACGCATCCACCCAGTCCCTGTGATGGCCGTTCGAGCGTGGCAACGCAGGCTCCGGCATCGTGTAGCTCTCGTGCTTCGATTCCGGCAGGAGCCGCGGCGTGCCGCCGGCGCCCCCCGTGAGGATGACGCCGGTATCCCCCACGAACAGAACACCTCTGGGCGGCAGGATCTGATCGTCCGGAACACCTGCCGGCATGGGGGGACGCAGCCCGCCGTCGTACCAGTTCACCGTCACGGCAGGCTGCGTGCCGCGGGGGCCGAACCGGTACCGGCCCACGCAACCATGCGGAGCGATCTCCTCGTCGGTCGGCCCGGCGGGATGGAACTCCACGCTTGCCGGCGCGGCCAGGTCCAGCGCCCAGCAGGCGGAGTCCAGGTCGTGACATCCGAAGTCCTCGATGTTCGATCCGCCGAAGGCCCAGAAGTCCCTCCACGCCACAGGGAAGTAGGCAGGATGGTACGGCCGTGGCTCGCGCGGGCCGAGCCACAGGTCCCAGTTCAACCCTGGCGGCGGTGAGGGAGTGTCGGCGGGCCGGGTCGTCAGCGATGGATTCCAGCGCCCGGCGCCCACCCATGCATGAACCTCCCGGACCGGTCCGATTGCGCCGGCGCGGATCATCTCCACCGTCTGGCGGATGGTGTCGGTCGAGTGCCCCTGATTCCCCATCTGCGTGGCCACACCCGTCTCTTTGGCGACACGGGCGACGTAGCGGGCTTCCCAGATGTTGTGCGTGAGCGGTTTCTCGCAGTACACGTGCTTGCCGGCCCTCATGGCGAGCACCGAGATGTAGGCGTGCAGATGATCCGGGGTGGCGCAGAGCACGGCGTCCACAGCCTTCTCGCGCTCCAGCATCTCGCGTGCGTCGAGGTACTCGGCACACCGGAAGTTCGGTGTGGACTCGGCATAGTGCCCCTCGATCTCCTCTTTCACCGGCTTCCGGCCGGCCACCCCCTTGTAGTAGAACGCCTCCAGATCGAGGAACTCCGCCGGGTCCACCACCGCGATGACCTGCGCGTCCGCAAGCTCGAAGAGCCGGCGCAGGTTGGTGCGCCCCTGCCCCCCCGCCCCGATGAGCGCGATGTTCACCTTGTCGCTCGGCGGCACGTAGCCTTGGCCTCCCAGCACGTGACGGGGAACGATGGTGAGTCCCGCCGCGGCGGCAGCCCCGGACTGCAGGAAACGCCGGCGGGAGAGCGGCGACGGTTGGGAAAGAGGGGGCGTAGACATACCTCGAAGGGTAGCGTGTCCGGTTGCCGGTTGCCAGCTCGCCAGTTGCCGAATGGCTTTACCCAACGCAGACCTTCGGGAGCCCTGCCTCTATTTCGGCGCGATTCCGTTCCTCCCACGGGGGAAGCTTCAGACCCTTCCCCAGATCGTGGAGTGTCTCGTCGACTCTGAACCCTGGCTGGATGGTCGCAACCTCGAGCAGCACGCCGCCCGGCTCCCTGAAGTAGAAATGAAAGACGTGGTGGTTATCGAAGTTGACGGGCTTCTTCACGAGCCGGAGGCCGATCGCACCGACATAGAAATCCAGATCCGGCTGGGCTTCGTCCACGGTGGCGGTGACATGGTGCAGACCGAGAATCTGGTGTTTCATGGCTCTGTCATTTCGTCAGACGGGAGGCGGGCGGAGGGCGCGATTCTGCCCGGAGGGCTCACCTTTGCGCAAGGCTGCTGGCCCACGGAGCCGCGCTGATATGCTACGGCCGTTCAGCCCGTCTCCTTCCGCCCAGGTACCAAGAGTACCAAGAGCGGCACCGGCCGCAGATCAGGATCCGC
>JACCXG010000385.1 GCA_013697225.1 Acidobacteriota bacterium | reverse complement strand
TACACCGCTTGCACGCCCTCGAGCGCGCGGCGCACGGCCAGGGCGTCGCGTACGTCGCCACGGGTCAACTCCACCTCAGGGTATAGATAGGCGGGTCGGTCCCCGCTGTTGCCGTGAACCTGAGGCGCAAGACTGTCGAGCGCGCGTACGCGGTGCCCGCGGACGATCAGGTCGTCCGCCAGGTGCGACCCGATGAATCCCGCGCCACCGGTAATCAGGATGTTCATGAACCTCTGCCCCCCCACGAATCTGCCGTGTCCGCGTGGTGTCCGACTTGCTTATAGCCTTGCGTCACCATGCGGTTCAGCAGAGGAAGTAGCAAAGCGGGTTCCAGTCAGCGCGCAAGCGCATGGGAGTATACGTGCATATGCATATGCACGTATGGGCGTATGCACGTATGAAACGCCTCACAGATGAGCAGGTAGGCCTTGTCACGCGGAGGGCGCGCGCCCTCAGCGACGGGACACGCGTGCGCATTATCGATGTGCTGGCACGGGCCGAGCAGCCGGTCGGGCAGATCGCGGTGGCACTGGATTCACACCCCTCGACGATTTCCAAGCACTTGCAGGTGCTATTTCACGCCGGGCTGGTCGAGCGGCGCCGGTCGGCGAGCACGGTGATCTACTCGATAGCGGATGCGGAGGTCCTGGACTGGTGCCGCTACTTCGGCAGCGCCTCTCTTGCGCGGGCACGTCCCTGAGCCACCTGTATCCTGCGGATACGTCCCGCGAGGTCTGCCGCTACACCCGAACGGTTTTCCCTTTTCCCTTTGTCCCTTTCCCCCTTGTCCCTTCTCAAGACACCCCTCCCCGCAGAAAGCTGCACACGATGCGGTCGGGAATACTGGCAAGGACTGGCGGACGGGCGGACAGCGGCAGCGGGGTCAGGCCACGCTGCGCTTGGCCTTTTCTTTTCCAGCGGTGTCCTCGGCCACCGTCAACCGGTTGTCGACGGACACGGCCCCAAGGGCGCGCGCCAGGATGTCGGCGCGGCGGCGGTCCATGCTGGACCGGACCACCCCGGTGAGCATGACGTGGCCGTCTTCGACCTCCACCGTCACGTACGTCCGGCGCCGGCCGGAGCCAGTCCAGAACACCGGATCCTCTTCGATCCGTTCCGTGATGAGCTGCTGAAGATCTTCGTCTTCCAGGGGTTCCGGTCTGTTTCGTGCTGTCACACGCGCGCGCATGGGCTTCCTCCGTGCGGTTCACCGCTCTGCCTGTGAATACCGCAAAGGTGGCTTGGTTGCTTACCCAATGAGACGCTCAGTCGCACAAAAACGAGCCCATGGGTGAGGAGGGGACCCTCCGGAGGCTTCGATCTCCAGGAAAGGTCACCGAACAATATACAACTCCTGGCCCCCATCTGTCTCCACATGTTCCAGGTGCAAGGCCGACCGCGCGAACGCCACCAGCTCCGGGGAGGCTCTCGATGTATCGACAATAACGTAACCAATCTTCAGCCGGATGGCAGTTTCGTGGGCCTGGTCCATGGCCACCGCCCTGCGCGCGGCGCTGATCTCCGCACCCTCACTGAGGTCGAGCAGCACACTGAGCAGCGGTATTTGACGGTATCGCTGCACCTCCCGTCTCGGCAGGCGCGACAGGTAGCCCCCGACGAGGGGCTTTCCGTGGAACGTCTGGAGGAACTGGGCATGCGCCGAGAAATCCCCTGTCGAACTCAGGCCATCCCGCAGGCCGATGGGCAGGTGCATGACGCGAACAGGCCGGGGATCCGCGGCCAGCGTGCTGTAGAAACCGGGCACCCGGACCGGGTGGAGCGTGCGGGGGGCCGGGAAGAGCTCGACGAGCATCAAGGCACCGACCAGCAGCGTGGGCACCCACGGCCGCCCTGAGCGCGCGCGCAGCCCCTTCAGGGCACACGCCAGCAGCACGGCCACACCCAGCATCACCAGAATCGTCAGCCGGGTCGGCATTCTGGCCGCCCCGATGACAGGCAGATAGCGGAGCAGCGCCCAAGGGGTGGGGATGTACGTGTTCACACCCGCAACGTGCACGAAGGGGCCGAGGGCGAGCAGTGCCGCCAATGCCGTGAAGACGCTCCAGTAGACCGGCAGGCGAACTCCGGCATAGACCACCGCGATAGCGATCGTCACGAGCACCGTCCACGGAATCGCCGCGACGTTCTCGACCAGGCCGTCAGGCATCCGGGCCAGCCATCCCGATGCGGCCCCCCCGAGGAACGTCCCGACGGGATTGGGCACGAAAAAGGCCAGCAGATCGACCCCCGGGGCGCTGCTCCGCCACCAGACCGGCGGCGAGATCCACTGCCCTTCCCCCATGTGCCGGGTCATGGCCGACAGCACCGGCGCCAGAAGCGCCGCGCAGGTCACGCCGGCCACCAGCCCCACCGGAACCAGCCGCCGCATACGCTGTGAACGCCAGGAGATTCTGGGCCGCAGCGCGATCCAGGTGCGAACGAGCACGAGGAGCGTCAGGAGCAGCACCGGCGTGTACAGGCGCACCATGCTGACCCGCAGGCCGAACAGATCCATTCGGCCCCCCCCGCGCAGAATCATGGCGACGACAAGGCCAGCGAGCACCATGATGGTCAGGTCCAGCCCCGCGCGCAGGGCGAGTGGCGCCGATCCCTCGTGCCGTTCGAGGACCACGGCTTCCCATCCGGTCAGGAACACCGCCATCAGCGCGCAGTAGACCGCGTAGTACGGATCGGAAAGGAACGCCCAGGCCACGATTGCCCCGGCCGCGAGGGACCGCCGGACGGTCGGAGCATCGATCTGCAACCGGTACAGCAGCAGGGCGAAGGCCGGGAGGGCTGCCGCCTGCACCAGGCTGAAGTGCGCCATCTGCCTCGCGGTCATGAAAGGAGAAAAGCCGTACAGCAGCCCGCCGAGCCACGCCGCCGCTGTGTCCCCCACGCGGACTCTGAGGAACAGGAACATCACGTAGGCGCTGAGGACGGAGCTTCCAACGGTCAGCGCGTTGAACGTCGCAACGGTCCCAAAGCGCGGGAGCAGGGGGAAGGCAACCAGGTTCGCGGCGGTCGTGTAATTGTGCAACGTCAGGGGAACGGACGGCGTGGCCGACAGGATGGCGTCGGTCAGGAACGGCAGGCGTCCGGTCTCGACGATCTCGTGACGGAACACCCAGAGGTTCCACACGTAAACGCCGGTATCTCCGCCGGGTGCGCCGAGCAGGGCCTCCCCGAAGTGCAGGGGCAGCGGCCAGACGAACAGCACCGCGACCGACACGTATCCTAACAGCGCCACGGCGTGAAGCCGGGCACCCGTGGCAGGCATGGCAGCGGTATTAGAAGCTGACGGCTCTGCGGTTGGCAAGTGCGGGTGGCTAGCCGACGACCCCCGCCTTCTTCATGACAGCCAGCGTGGTCTCGAGCCCGAGGCGTGCGCCGTCTTCGGGCGACATCTCTGCGGGAATCCGGCCGAGCGGCTCCGGGCTGATGCCCCCTTCATACCCGATCTTTCCGAGTGCCTGGTAGAAGGTCACGTGATCGATGATCCCTTCACCGGGCATGAGCCGCTGGTTGTCGCGGACCTCCTCGGGCGGCTGCGCCCTGGCATCGGACGCATGGATATGGACGATGCGGGACTTGCCGGCAGCATGGATGTCGGCTGCCGTGCCGCCTGAGTGGTGCCAGTGCCAGATATCCAGCACCGCCCCCACATTCGGCGCAATCTCGGCTCCGAGCGCAACGGTCTCGGGAAGGGTCCAGATGAACTGATGCGGCGCCCGTTCGGAAGGGGTCCGGAAGTGCAAGGGCCCCAGAAACTCGAGGCCGAGGCGGATGTTGGAGTTCCCGAGGATCTCGGCGATGGGCGCGAGCCGCGCCTTGACGAACGCCCGCCGCTCTTCCCTGGGTACCGGGCTTCCCGGCGACATGACGGCCATGACCTGATGACAGCCAATGGCATCGAGGAACTTCGCGCTGTCGGCGAGCCCCTTCACGCCTTCCTGGAAGGCGTCCTCATCCGGCGTGGCAAACTGCAGCGGCAGCCCTGCAATGGCCGGCTTGACCCTGGCCTCGGCAAGCAGCGCCCGTGTAGCTTCCACCCCCTCCTTCCGCGCCGCTCCAAGGTTCACGTCCACCCCGCCGTATCCCAGGCGGCCGGCGAGCCGGACGAAATCGGCCCAGGGCAGCGGCTGTTTCGGCTTGTTGACGAGCGTTCCGTTCAGGGATACGTACATGCCGGTCGCGGCCTCGCCGCGGCGCGTTGCCATCAGCAGCGCACTGGCACAGGCGGTTCGCTCGAGAAACTGACGCCGGGTGATGGACGATTGCATGCACTCTCCTCTGCGGGGGGAGACTCGGAGTGAGGCCGGCGCGCATGCTCCCCAGAGCCAGACCGGAAAACCGGCAATGCACGGGCGCGGTACGCCGCGAAGAATACCTCAGAACCCAGGCGATGGGATCAGCTGCATGCAGGACGGGCGCTTCAGAAGGTCTGCGTGGGGACCGGCGCCGGGGCAGGTTTTGCGGAGGGCTCACACAAGGCACCGAAAGCGAAGCCGCGCTTTCCGAGCTGCGGCACGAGCCGTCTGACAGTCTCGGCGGCATGACGCCGATCCGCCCGGGGGTTCTCGTGATGCCCGTCATGGATCACAACGACGTCGCCGTCGGAGGCTTTCCTGGCAAGGCGCGCAGCGATTCGATCCCCGCGCGGCTGCTGCCACCAGTTCCAGTCCCACATCCCCCAGCTCCACCCGGCAAGCCGGAAGTTCGCCGTCTCGAGCCCCTCGTACATCGTGGCACTGCGCCAGCCCGCAT
>JACCXG010000236.1 GCA_013697225.1 Acidobacteriota bacterium | reverse complement strand
GTACGCGACACCCGCGTCGAGTGCCACTTCCGCGAAGCTGCCGTTTCCGGTGTTCCGAAACAGGTATTGCGCCATGGAGTCGTTGGCGACGAACAGATCGGTCCAGCCGTCGCCGTCGTAGTCGTGAATGGCGACCCCCAGCGCTTTTCCCGCATACGCGCCGATGCCGCTCGAAGCGGAGAGGTTGCTGAACGTGCCGTTGCCGTTGTTGCGGAGCAGGACGCCCGGGACCGGCGGGAACAGCCGGGGGTGACAGTACGCGCGGCTGGTCCCGTCCGACGCCAGGCAGAGGGGATTCGTGTCCCACCTCCACTCCAGGTACCGCCCCACGTAAATATCAAGCCAGCCGTCGTTGTCGTAATCCAGGAAGGCTGCGCTCGAAGACCATCCCGGCACCGCGGCCTGCGCCCTTTCGGTCACATCCTCGAAGATCCCGCTCCCGTCGTTGCGGTACAGGGTGAGGCCGCCCACACCGGTCACGAGCAGGTCCGTATCGCCGTCGTTGTCGTAGTCCGCCGCGGCGGCCCCGACATCGTAGCGCGTGCCAGCAAGCCCGGCGCGCGCGGTGACATCCTCGAACCGCCATTCCCCCAGGTTTCGATAGAGGCGGTTCCAGAAGCGGGAATCGCGTTTGTCAGGGGGTGCGGCCGCATCGACGGTGATCGCCGCGCCGTTCGTGAAGAACAGGTCCAGTCGCCCGTCCCCGTCAAAGTCGAAGAGGGCCACGCCGCCCCCCATTGTCTCCGGCAGGAATTTGACGGGGGTCTTCGATGCCGCGTGGCGGAAGCCGATGCCGGAGGCGGCTGTGACGTCCGTGAATTGCAGACGCGTGGCCGACGGCACGCCGTGACTGGCGGCGGCCACCATCAGCCCGCATGCGACGACAGGCCACCGCATCTAGCGCCGCACCTTCGGCGCTCGTTCCGAAGCCGTCTGGAACCTCTTCAGCGCCTTCTCGGCGTCGTTCACCCGACCGAGCTTCCGATAGGCGTGGGACAGCAGATAGTGGGGCTCGGGATAATCCGGGTCCAGCCTGATCGCCTGCTCGAACCAGCGAACGCTCAGATCGCTGCGCCCGAGTTGCACCAGCGCCTTTCCGGCCAGGAACAGGTTTCGCGGCTCGTCGGGATTGCGCTCCGACGCCTCGGCGGCCAGATCGAAGGCGCGCCCGTGCTCCCCCAGCTTGAGCATCAGATCCGCCAAGTTCGCGTACACCACGTCGTAGCGCGGGTGATCCTTGTGGACGAGCGCGATGGCCCGCAGGTAGTGCTGCTGTGCCAGCGCCACCTCGCCGAGCGCCTCATGTGCAAGCCCGAGGTTGTCCCAGGCCTTATGGAAGTCCGGGTCGAGCGCGACGGCCTGCTGAAGCGATTCGGCTGCCTCGGCGTGGCGGCCCTGCTGGTAGTAAATGCGCCCGAGATCGTACGGAACTTCTGCGTCACGTGGCGCTCGCCCGGCGGCGCGCTTCAACGCCGCTTCCGCCTCCGAGTCGCGTCCGAGGAGATACTGCGCCTTGGCGGCGACCTTCAGCGCGGGCACGTACTCCGGCTCCCCCGACGCGATGCGTTCCAGCGATGCCAGTGCATTGGCTGGCCGGCGCGCGAGCAGCTGCGCCTGCCCGAGCGCAAGGTGCAGCGATGCACTCGCGCCGCACGCATCGGATGCACGCGTGAAGTGCAGCACTGCCTGCTCGTAGCGCCGCTCCTGGTACGCAGCGCGCGCGAGGCTCGTCGACTCCTCACACTCCTGAGCGGGGCCGGCGGCCGCCAGCAGCATCCACAAGAACAACACCGGTCAGCCTCCCACGCGTATCGCGTCACCCGCCCGCACGAAGCGCCCGCACGGTCCCGGGCAAGCCTCCTGGACTAGAACGACGCCCTGAGCGACAGCTGAATGCGCCTGGGCCCGGAGCCCACCCCGAAGATCCGCCCGAAGTTCGGATTCGAGATGTCAGTGATGGGACCGGCGAGGCCGGAGCGGTTGAGGGCGTTGATCAGGTCAGCCCTGAACTCCAGGTTGCGGCCACCGGCCGAGAACCGCTTCAGCACGCCGAAGTCCTCGCTATACACCGCGGGACCCCGGACCGGCAGGACCGCCGGCGCGGTGCCAAGCCGCGACGGAACGCCCTGCGCCGAAAGCGGCTGCGTCGCAAACGCGGCGGGGTTCAGGTAGGGCGTGCCACGAGTCAGATCCACGGCCGACCCGTCGTACATGATTGGATCCACGCCAGAGATGAGGTCCGGACGGAGCGGATAGCCCGCCCCGTTCATCCGGCTGTCGAACACACTCAGCGTGCCGCCGCTCCGGTAGTTGTGGATGCCGGTCAGTGTCCAGCCGCCAAGGATCTGGCCGATCACCCCGTCCACATCGACTCGCTTCCCGGGACCGATCGGCAGCTCGTATATCCAGGTCAGCTTCAGGAAGTGCGGAATGTGCCGCCCTGCCGCGAGCGCCCACTCGTCGCCCGATCCGTCCTGCCTGAGAACGTTGTCTTCGGTCTTCGACCAGGTGTGCGCCACGAGGAGTGCGATGCCGTCCCGGAACTGACGCTCGAGCGTCGTCTGCAGCGAGTTGTATCGGGTCTTTCCCTTGAAGTTGTTCAGGAACGTGACGCTCGTGAACTGCGGATACGGCCTCAGTGCCTGCTGCAGGGTGCCCGCGAAGCCAGGATACGGAGAGTTCACTCCGAGCAGCGGCTGGTTCGCCAGGTTGCTGAACAGCAAATCGCCGTACTGCGAGACCGCCTCGAACGGGATGCGGTTGATTTCGCTGTCGAACGCCAGACGGCGCCCCTGTGCGCCGATGAAGGCGGCCGTCATCGAGAAGCCGGCGGGCAGCTGGTGCCGGAGCATGAGGTTGAAGTTGTGGTACTGCTCGCGTCTGGCCTCTTCACCCGTGAGGACGGTGACACCTTGATTGTTCAGCTGAGTGGGGTCGTAGTTCGGCAGCGTACCCGCGAAGCTCGGGTACGGATCGCTCAGGTACATCACGGGATCCTGTGCGTTCGGCGTCGGCCGTGTGGCACGGTTGACCGCGATGTTCGCGTTGTAGCCAGCCGAATTCAGGCCGCCGAACCCCTCGTTGTCGCTGTACGCCGTCGCGGGCCTGTTGCTCGAGCTGTAGCCGCCGGTGATGGCCAGTCGCGGCGACACGGCATAGGCGGCGCCGAGACGCGGCTGGAACTGCTTGTAGTAGGTGTCGATGAACGTCTGCCGCCCCTCCTGGGACGCAAAGCGCAACGCCCCCGGCCGTCCCCCTGCAAGCTCATTCGGCAGCGTCAGGTCCGCATTCGTGACGTAGCCGTTTTTCTCGTACATGCCGGGGATGATTTGCCAGCGGAGGCCGAGATTCAGCGTCAGCTGGGACGTCACCTTGAAGTCGTCCTGCACGTAGAAGGCGAAGTCGCGCTGAAAGTAGTCGGTGTTGACGGCCTGCACAGGGCGGCTCGATGTCGCGACAGCGCCGAGCAGGAAGCTCGCGTAGGCGTGCCCCGTCGTCTGGTCGAACCCTGGCAGGTTCGTCTGGGCCGAGTTGAAGTTATAGGTGGCGGTGCCATCGGCGTTCTCGTTGTCGACGAAGTAGAAGCGCCCCTCGAAGCCGGTCTTGAGGTTGTGCCGCCCCATCACGATGGTGAGGTCGTCCTGGATGATGGTGCTGCCTTCGTAACTCAGGCCGCGGTTGAGGGAGCCGAAGTTGCCGAGATTGCCGAGGATGGCAGTCCCGCCGAAGGCGAACCGCGGGAAGGTGGTGTCCGGCTGGTTCTCGAGCCCGATCCTCGACGGCCAGCCCTGGTTGAAGAAAACGCTCCTGTTCCCGTTTTCGAACCGGTTATAGCCGAACGCGAACCGGTGCAGCAGTCGATCGCTGATCACCCAGTTCTCCGACGCCCGGATCATCCAGCTCGGCGTTTCCTGGAGCTGATAGAGGTTGGTCGGGGAACCGGGCGGCGGACCGTACCGGCCGCCAAGCGAGTTGTTCCGCGTCCGCCACTCGCGGTTCAAGTAGAACGAGGCCTTGTGGCGCGAGCTGATCACCTGGTCCAGTTTCGTGGCGAACGTCTTCTGATCGAAAATCGGGCAGCAGTTGCCGAGTACCGGCTGATTGTTCAGGAGACGGGCGAGTGCCGGCGCGTCCCACAGGCCCATCTCGATCGTGTTTCGCGCGACGGTGTCCCAGACTTCGCGCGGGATGACATTGTTCTGGAACGGCTCCCGCACGAGACGGCCGTCAACGGTGCGCGTACTGCGCGGGTCGTAGATCTGGCCAAACCGGATTGGGCGTCCGAGCGGGTCGGTGCCGACGATCGTTCCCGACCGCGCATCGCCGGTGTAGGCGGGGTCGAACAGCCGGGAGAAATCGCCGCTCTGGAACTCACGGGTGGGCAGCGTGCGGAAGGCCGTGGAGGTCTGCTCTTCGGCGTGCGTTGTCTCGTAGGTCGCAAAGAAGAAGCTGCGCCCCTTGCCGTTGTACAGCTTCGGCAGCATGACCGGCCCCCCAAGGGCGAGGGCCCAGTTCTGCAGCTCGCGCGCCGGAGGGTTCTGGCCAAGCGCCTTCGCGACGAAGGGGCGGGCGTCCATCGCGGAGTCCTGCACGTAGATCGCGCCGGAGCCGCGGAATTCGTTGGTACCAGACTTGACGACGAAGTTCGCGACGGCTGTCTGGCCCCCGCCGTACTCGGCGCCAAGGGTGCCGGTCTGGAGCTTGAACTCCTCGACCGCCTCGGTGGGGGGTGACATCTCGTTGTTGCTGCCCCCCTGCAGGTTGCGGCCGAGCGGGATGCCTTCGATCAGGATCTCGTGCGAGTAGTTGCGCCCGCCGTTGATTGAACCTTCGAAACTGTTCCCGGTGCTGCCGGGCAGGCTCGAGAAGACGAACTGCTGGATCTGCCGCTGGCCGTCCGACACTGGCACCGGCCATGTCTGGTACTCCTTGTTCGAGACGTACCGGCCAATCTCCGCAGTGCCGGTCTCGATGACCGGCGCCGTGACCGTCAGCGCCTCCGCGATGGCGTCGACCTCGAGCCTGAAGTCGAGCGTCAGCGTCTGTGCGGCGCGAAGCGTGACCGCGTTGGCCTCCGACGGGCGGAACCCTGGCGCTTCGACACGTACCTGATAGATGCCGTTGGCCAGGTAGGGAATGACGTAAACGCCGGCATCCGTCGTCGTCGTAGTTGATGCGACGTTGGTTTCCACGTTCGTCGCGGTCACACTGGCGCCGACGAGTACACCGCCAGCCGAATCCTTGATCGTGCCGTTGAACTGCGACCGGGCCACCTGCGCGTGCGCGAGATTGCCGCACAGCAGAAATGCGGCGATTAAAAATGTCTGACATGCTCTTCTCGTCATGTTTCCCTCGCCTCCCGGCGGAGCGAACCTTCCCCCTCGCGGGAGGGGCTCGCGATTCACGTCCACGTGCCGTTCACCTGCCACTGCCTGCCGCCGTTTGTCC
>JACCXG010000198.1 GCA_013697225.1 Acidobacteriota bacterium | reverse complement strand
CCATCGAGCTGCCCCCGCAGCTTCGATGGCGCGGGGTCGAGGAGGGGCCCCAGACGCGCGGTGGCGCACGGGGACTCCTGGGGAGCGTGCTCATCTCCGCGATGGATGTCGTCACCGATCTGGCCATGGGCAGAGCGGCCGGGCTGGCCGCCTCTCACGTGGTGAAGCTGGTGGACGCGCAGGTCGAGCCGGGCGTGTACGCGCTGTCGCCCGAGACCCTGCCAAAGCTCCGCGGGGGGGCGGCACCGTTGACCAGAGTGTCTGCCGGCAACGGCGGCCCGCTGCTGGTGCTCGTCCATGGAACTTTTTCGGAGACTCACGGCACGTTCGGCAGGCTCTGGTCGCACCACCCTCAGCGCGTGCAGTCACTCTTCCGTCATTACGGCGGACGGGTGTATGCGCTGGATCACCCCACGCTCGGACACAGCCCTATAGAGAACGCGCTGCTGCTGGCCCGGACGCTGGACGACGGAGCCCGGCTGCATCTGGTGACGCACTCGCGAGGCGGGCTCGTCGCCGAAGTGCTTGCGCAGGCCTGTGCGGCGCCGCTCGAAGACCTCTCGCTCTTCGCGGGTACCGAGTACAAGACGCAGCACGCTGCCCTAAAGGAGCTGGTCACTCTGGTCCGGCGCAAGAAGATCGGCGTCGAGCGTGTGGTGCGCGTGGCGTGCCCGGCGCGCGGTACCCTGCTGGCGTCCAAGCGGCTCGACGCTTACGTGTCCGTGCTGAAGTGGACGCTGGAGCTCGCCGGGATACCCGTGGCCCCCGCCCTCGTGGACTTCCTCGGCTCTGTCGCGCAGTACCGCACAGACCCTGAGACGATCCCGGGGCTTGCCGCGCAGATGCCCGGCAGCCCGCTCATACAGTGGCTGCACCAGGTAGGGTCGCCAGTCCCTGGCGACCTGCGCGTTGTGGCCGGGGACATGGCCGGGGACTCGGTGATCTCCTGGCTGAAGACGTTGCTGTCGGATGCCTTCTACTGGACCGACAACGATCTCGTCGTGCAGACGCGGTCGATGTATGGCGGCGCGCCGCGTGCGTCGAGCGCGACCTTCAGGCTCGATCAGGGGGGCACGGTCTCGCACTTCAGCTACTTCGCCAACGAGCGCACAGCTGATGCGATCGTGAGCGGCCTCATCGACGATGCGCCACAGGGATTCCGGACGATCGGGCCGTTGTCGTGGGCGGGCGAGTCATCGACCGGCGTTCGGGGCGCACGGCGGGGCGGCGCGGCCGGCGCCCGGGAGTCCGGCAAGCCGGCGGTATTCGTGCTGCCCGGCATGCTGGGGAGCAACCTCAAGGTGGACGGGGAACGTGTCTGGCTCTCCTGGCGGCTGGTGAACGGACTCCAAAGGCTCGAGTACAGCGAGGCCACCCACGTCGAGCCTGATGGGCCGATCGAGGGCTATTACGAGGGGCTGTCGGCATTTCTGTCCGACACGCACGACGTCATCGAGTTTGCGTATGACTGGCGCGGGCCGATTGAAGCGGAAGCCAGGCGCCTTGCCGGAGCGGTGGACGCGGCCATCGACGCGCGGCGCGCGAGCGGTCAGCCTGTTCGTCTGCTTGCCCATTCCTCCGGCGGGCTCGTCGCGCGCGCCCTGCAGCTCGAAGCTCCGGATGTGTGGAACCGCATGCTGTCCACGCCAGGCGCGCGCGTCCTGCTCATGGGTACACCAAACGCAGGGATGTGGGCCCCCATGCAGGTCCTGTCGGGAGACGACACGCTCGGTCACTCGCTGGCCTTCATCGATGCCCCGTTCCGGGACCTGAATTCACGTGTCCTGATGGCCGGTTTTCCCGGATTCCTCCAGCTGCAGGCAGGATTGCTCGATCCGGCGCTGAACCTGTCGCAGCAGGCGACATGGAACCGGCTCGCGGAGGCGGATCTCGAACGGGTGCGGCTCCGGAGCCTGTGGCACAGCCTGGAACCGCAGCTGGATCTGCTGAAATGGGGCATTCCCAAGCAAGAGGTGCTCGACGCGGCTGTGGCCTTTCGCCGCCGGCTCGACGCGCAGCGGGAGGCGGACCTGCCCGGCGCAAAGGGCAAGCTGGTCATCGTTCTCGGTCGGGCGCCACGCACCACGGTGGCGTTCGAAAACACGGATCGCGGCTTCTTTTACCTCGAGGCGCACGACGCGGGAGACGGCCGCGTCAGCAATGCCAGTGCCCTGCTGCCTGGAGTCCGCGCCTGGGTTGCCGATGCCCCGCACGCCGATTTGCCCAGAAGGCGCCCGGCTTTCGATGGCTACCTCGAACTGCTTCAGGAAGGGAACACGAGCCTCCTTCCGGCCTACGTCCCCCCAGTCACCCAGCCCGAGGCCGACGTGACCGGGGCCGTGGTGCACAGCAGGCCCTCGCGCGCCAGTGCCCTGCTGCGTCCTCCGGAAGGGGATCTCGACCCCCTCGCGCTGCCCTCGGGCGGAGCGCCGGGGCCTTCCGCCGGCCAGGGCGCCGCGCTGCAGGTCACCGTCGTCAACGGAGACCTGACGTTCATCCGGCAACCGCTCCTCATCGGCCACTACAGCTCCCTGCGGCTGACCGGCACCGAGCGCGTGATGGACTCGCTCATCGGCGGCGCCATGAAGGCGTCACTCCAGGCAGGGCTCTACCCCGATGCCCCTGGTGAACACCAGGTGTTCGTCAACATGAGGAGCGCCCCAGACAACCCGTGGAGAGCGCCACGTCCTGAAGCGGTCATGGTGGCGGGGCTCGGTGAGGAAGGCAAGCTGCGCGGCGCGGACCTCGTCCGGACGGTGCGGCAGGCGGTGCTCGCCTGGGCCCAGCGAATGGCGGAGCGGCGGGACGTCCCCCCGACGTTCGACCTCGCGGCCACCCTCATCGGCAGCGGTGGAACGGGCATCGCGGCCGGCCAGTCCGCGCAGCTCGTGGCGCAGGGCGTAGGCGAGGCGAACGAGCGGATCGAGCGCTTAGCGGAAACCCCCTCCGGCGAGCTGAGATGGCCGCGGGTCGGACACCTCCATCTCATCGAGCTGTACATGGACCGCGCCACGGAGGCCTGGCGCGGGCTGCAGATGCAGGCCGCTGCGTCTCCGGGGCGGTTCGTTGTCACCGGCACGGTGCAGTCAGGGACCGGCGCACTGCCGCGTCCGATCGACTCGGGATATCGCGGCGCCGAGTACGACTTCATCACCGCGGTTGCGGAGGATGGTCCACAGGGCCAGCAGCTGATCGCGTACACGCTCGACACGCGCCGCGCCCGCACCGAGATCCGCGCCCAGGCCATGCAAAGCGCACTGCTGCGGGACCTGGTGCAGAAATCCTCGAACGACCGGAATACCGACACCCGTATCGGGCACACCCTCTTCAAGCTGCTGGTGCCGCAGGAGATGGAACCGTACCTCGCCGGCACGACCGAGTTCCAGATCGAGCTCGACCGGCGCACGGCCGCCATCCCCTGGGAGCTGCTCGATACCACGGTCCCCGGCAGCGGCGATGTCCGGCCGTGGGCCATCCGCGCCAAGCTGCTCCGGAAGCTTCGCACGGCAGATTTTCGCGGTCAGGTGAGGGACTCGGGCGCCGATGCCGGCGTGCTCGTCATCGGGGAGCCCGACTGCGATGCGGCGAAGTACCCGCGGCTTCCGGGCGCGCGTGAAGAAGCGCTCGCTGTCGAGTCCCAGTTCCGCTCCTCCCGCGGCCTTACCGGTAACCGCATCAGAAGCTTGATCAGCACGGACGATGAGAAGAAGGTGGGGGCGGATGCGCGTACGGTAGTCAACACGCTGCTCGAGCGGGAGTGGCGGATCGTTCACATCGCCGGACACGGCGAGCCGCCGAAGTCGAGCGGCGATCCGAGGGGCGTCGTCCTGTCGAACGGCGTATTCCTGGGCCCGCGCGAGCTGCGCAACATGCGCACCGTGCCGGAGCTCGTGTTCGTCAACTGCTGTCACCTCGCCGCCCGCAGGGCGGAGGAGTCGTTCCCGGGAAGGGGCGATTCAAGCCTGCCCAACCGGGCGCAGTTTGCCGCCGGGGTCGCCGAAGAGCTGATCAACATCGGGGTGCGCTGCGTCGTGGCCGCCGGGTGGGCGGTGGAAGACGAGCCCGCAAAGGTCTTCGCCACAACCTTCTACCGCGCCTTGCTCCGGAAGCGGCGCTTCCTGGATGCCGTCGCGGAGGCGCGGGAAGAAGCGTACGCGCTGGGCGGCAATACCTGGGCGGCCTATCAGTGCTACGGCGATCCCGACTGGCTCTTCGAGCCTGAGGCCGGTGACCCGCAGCGGCCGGGGCGGGCCATGGAGGACGAGTACGCCGGGGTCGGCTCTCCTCCGGGTCTCGTGCTGGCGCTGCAGACGCTCGCCGTCCAGAGTACGTTCCAGGGGGTGGCCGCCGCGACCCAGCGCGCGCGGATTCGCTACCTGGAGGAGCGCTTCGGAAAAGAGTGGGGGCGCATGGGGACCGTGGCCGAGGCGTTTGGCACCGCGTGGGCCGCGGCTGGAGGCCGCAACGAGGCGATCGCGTGGTACGGAAGGGGAATTGCGGCAAACGACGGCACCGCAAGCATCCGAGCGGCGGAGCAGCGTGCCAACCTGCAGGTCCGCCAGGCGTGGGCCACAGTTGATGCGGCGGTTGCGGCACGTGACGCGGCGCGCCCCCCTGCGAAGCCTGAGGAAACCGCAAGCGAGGAGAGCGGCCCCGCATCACCGGCGCTCCGCGACGCGGAGGGTGCCCTGGCGGCAGCCGCACACGCCTCGACACAGATTCTGTCGCAGGCGATCTCCACCCTCGAGGCGCTCGTCGCGGTGCAGTCCACGATGGAACGGGAGAGCCTGCTCGGATCCGCGTACAAGCGGCAGGCGATGATCGATGCCGCGGCTGGCGGTGCAGGCGAAGAGGAGGCCGCACTCGCGGCCATGCGGCTGCACTACGAGAAGGCTGAGCGACTGGGGCGCGAGGGCGGGGTTCCGGATCTCTTTTATCCCAGCCTGAACCGCCTTGCCGGCGACATCGTCTGCGAGGCTGGCCCTCTCGAGCTGAATGGCCCCGCAGTCGACGCCATCCGTCAGAGCCTCGAGAAGAAGATTCGTGAGGATCCGGACTTCTGGAGCGTTGTCGGCCAGACGGAGCTCTGCGTGTACGAAGCAATGGCGGCCGGAGCGGTCGAACGGGCGCTGCCAGGGCTGATTGCTGAATACGAAGACCTGCATGCGCGGGTGAGCGCGCCCGGCATGTGGAGCTCGGTGTACGACCAGGCACGGCTTGTGTTCCCGAA
>JACCXG010000195.1 GCA_013697225.1 Acidobacteriota bacterium | reverse complement strand
GCGTCCATGAACGTGCCGCCACCGGTGGCCACCACGGCGTGGCGAAGCGGCAGCAGGAGCTTCAGAATGTCACGTTCGACACCACGGAAGTACGGTTCCCCCTGGCGGCTGAAGATATCGGCAATCGTCCGCCGTTCACGTGCCTCGATGAGCGCATCGACATCTTCGGCGCGCCATCCGAGCCGGGCCGCCAGTGAACGGGCGACCGTGCTCTTCCCTGCCGCCATGAAGCCGACCAGGTAGATCTTGTCGACCGTCACCGTGCCGACGTGAGCCGCTCGAGCTCCTGAAAGAACCCCGGGTAGGAGACGTCCACGACCCCCGCGCCGTCGATAGCCGTGGGGCCCGACGCGCCGCAGGCAGCGACCGCGAACGCCATGGCCAGGCGATGATCGCCGGACGCATCCACCTGCCCGCCGCGAAGGGGACGTGCAGCGATCCGGAAGCCGTCGGCGTACTCCGTCACGTCCGCACCCATCGCGGCGAATCCGCGAGCCAGCGCGCTGATCCGGTCGCTCTCCTTCACGCGCAATTCCGCCGCCCCGCGGACCTCCATCGTGCAGCCCTCGGGGAGCAGGGTGCCGAGGGCGCCGAGGGCCGGGAGCTCGTCGATGAGCATCGGCACCTCCGTCGGAGAGACGGTAAAGCTGCACGGCTCGCCAGCGCTGATCGTGATCCGGCCGATCGGTTCACCGGCGTCCTCGTGGTTCACGACCGTCTCGACGACTGCCCCGGCGCGGCGGAGCACGTCCAGGACGGCGGTACGTGACGGATTGAGGCCCACTCCGTCGATCTCGACCCGGCTGCCCGGCAGCCCCGCCGCGAGGACGCACCAGAAGGCCGCGCCCGAGATGTCACCCGGGACAGCCAGTGCCCGCCCCTGCGGACGCTGCCCGCCCGCCACTTCCATCTTCAGGCCGACGCGGGAGAGGGTGACCCCGAACGCCGTGAAGGCGCGCTCCGTATGATCGCGTGTCGGGGCCCCCTCGATGACGACAGTAGTGCCTGTGGCGTGGAGCCCCGCGAGCAGGAGGCTGCTCTTGACCTGGGCGCTCGGAACCTCGGGTGCGTAGGTGATGCCGTGAAGAGGCCCCCCGTCAATGGTCAGAGGAGGTCGGCCGTCTTCAGCCGCGATTGTGGCACCCATGCGAGTGAGGGGCTCGATGACCCGGCGCATCGGACGGCGGGACAACGACGCGTCCCCTCCAATGACCGTGCGAAACGGGTGTGCCGCCAGCAACCCGGCCACCAGCCGCATCGTCGTCCCCGAATTGGCGGCGTCGAGCGGAGCCCGGGGTTGTTCGAGACCGTGGAGGCCTCGGCCGGTGATGGCCACCGTGCCGTTCCCCGGCGTCTGCACCGAAACGCCCAGCGCCTGGAGGCAGGCCAGCGTGGCGGCGCAGTCGGCGCCAGACGAATAGCCGCTGATCCGGGTTGGGCCGTCGGCGATGGCACCGAGCAGGGCATACCGGTGAGAGATGGACTTGTCGCCGGGAACGAGCACGCGGCCTGACGCCCGCTGCGCGGGGCGTACCAGCGCGGCATGGCCGGACGCGCGGAGCATCCTCGCACTATAGCATTCGCAATCCTGAACGGATCGTTTACTATGTTAGTCACTCGCGTGCCATTCGAGCCCGCCAATCCACTGCGTCCGCCGACGTTGCGCTCCTTGCGTGCCGGTTCGGATCTGCCCGCATGCTGATGCGAGGCGGCACCGTCCGGCTTCAGATTCACAGCCATTTCGACATGCTGGACTTCGTGCAGGTCGTCAGCGACCGCATGGGGCAGTTTGCCGGCCTCGACGAGGATGCGATCCACTGGATTGGCGTCGCCGTCCGCGAATCCGTGATCAACGCCATCAAGCACGGGAACCGTGAGGACTACGGCAAGATGGTGACGGTGGAGTTCGTCATGACGCCGGCGGCCCAGCCGAGTGAACTGGTCGTGCGGGTCCTCGATCAAGGAGCCGGGTTCGACCCGCAGGAGGTTGCCGATCCACTCGCCCCCGAAAACGTCCTCAAGTCGAGCGGCCGCGGCATTTTCTTCATGCGGAACTTCATGGACGACGTGACGCTGCGCCGAGGGGACGAGGGGGGGATGGAGGTCCGGATGGTGAAGAAGCTGGCGGCCAGTGGCTGATCCGCTCCCGCCGCTGTACCTGGCCACGGCGATTGAGGCGGTCACGCGTGCCGGGGAAGTGCAGCTGGCGCACCTTGGCACCGACCTTCGTGTCGACAAGAAGGGGGCCATCGATCTCGTCACCGAAATCGACCTGCAGATCGAGCGCGAGTTCCGGGGGATGATCGCCGAGCGCTTTCCCGGGCACGTCGTGCTCGGCGAGGAGTTCGAGTCCACGGGCGATCGGGATGCGGCTCCGGAGTACTGCTGGGTGTTCGATCCTGTCGACGGCACCACCAACTACGCGCACGGGCTGCCGATTTTCTGCTCCTCGCTGGCCCTCGAGATTCGCGGCGAGATTGCGGTCGGCGCGATCTACGATCCCACGCGCCGGGAACTCTTCACTGCGGAGCGCGGCCTCGGCGCCTGGCTGAACGGCAAGCCACTCCATGTCTCGGCTGCCGGGACGCTGCTCGACTCGCTGCTCGTCACCGGCTTCCACTACGGGATCCAGCGGGACCCGGAGGAAGTGGTCGGTCTCTTCCGCGACTTCATCACCAGATCCCGGGCCGTCAGGCGTCTGGGCTCGGCCGCGCTCGACATGGCGTATGTCGCGGCAGGGCGGTTCGACGGCTACTGGGAGTCGAAGATCCAGCCCTGGGACGTTGCCGCCGGCGCGCTGATCGTGGCGGAGGCCGGTGGGCAGGTGACAACGATAGCCGGCGGACCGTTCCGGTCCCGCGCAGGGAGCGTGCTGGCGAGCAACGGCAGCATACACGAGCAGATGCTCGATGTGATTCGCGGCGCGGCCCCCGCGGGGCGTTCTGGAAAAGGGACGCAGTGACCCCCGCGTAAGACAGCACGCCCGTCGACGCCATCCGAACTTTCGAGTTTTCGCGGATTCGGCTGGCATTGTTCGTGCTCGACGGCTCTACAGGACCGGCCCGCCCCTCCCGGCGCCCGGCGATCACGGAGAGGTCATGATGAGACGCTTGAGTGCCATTCCCTGCGCAGCCGCAGTGGCGATTCTGATGTTTGCAGGCGCGACGGACGCCCAGGCCCAGATCACCCGGGTCGAACCCCGGCAGTCGATCGGCGTCAACTTCGGCTACTTCATGGTGCGCCCCGAGGAATCCCGCGTTCGGGGCGACGTCCTCATCGCGGATCTGACAGACCCCGAGCCGCTGGCCTTCAACATCAATGACTTCAACGGTCCTGCGATAGGCGGTGAATGGCTTTTCGGCCTCGGCGACTACCTCGAAGGAGGTGTCGGCGCCGGGTTCTACCAGCGCACCGTTCCGAGCGTCTACCTGCGGGTGGTCAACGAAGGGGGGAGGGAGATCGAGCAGGACCTCAAGCTCCGCATTGTCCCGCTCAGCGCAACGGTGCGCTTCCTGCCGATCGGCCGCGGCGGCGTGGAGCCCTACGTCGGTGCCGGCATCGGCGTGTTCAACTGGCAGTATTCAGAGGTTGGCGAGTTCGTCGACACGTTCGACCGCTCGGTGTTCCGCGGCCGGTTCCGTGACAACGGCACGACTGCCGGTCCGGTCCTCCTCGGCGGGATCCGCTTCCCGGTTGCCGACATCTGGATGCTTGGCGGCGAGATCCGCTATCAGCAGGCAAAAGGGACCATCGGCGCGGATGCCGATCTACTGGGCGATCGCATCGACCTCGGCGGCTGGAACGCCGGGGTGACGCTGCACCTTCGATTCTAGGTTCTACGGGGTTCGGAGAACCAGTCGGTCGTCTCGGTAGAGGGCAACCCCCCCTCCTTCGGCGACCCGTTGGAAGCCGCGGAAGAACTGCGGGTTGCGTGCTGCGGCCTGGTAGAGCGCGTCCCCCCCTTCGGCGTATTCCTCGATGATGACCCACCGGACGAATCCCTGCGGACCGGCGGACACGGAGTACATCCACAGATACTCGTTCCCCTCGTGCAGGAAGTCTCGGAGGTTCAGGCCGATCGCAGAGAGATCGTGCATGTAGTGCGCGAGCGATCCCATGCTCATCATGACGGGCGTGTGATCCCAGTGCTGGCGCAGGTAGTCCGTCACGACCTCCCGGCCCTGACGGTTGTTCCTGTCGCGCAGGGATTCGGTCACCAGGAGGACCTCGCGCCCCAGCGGCGGTGCCTGGACGAGCGCCCACGCGACGACCGCCGCGGCGGCAAGACCCCGTAGACGCACGGGAAGCACGGCGAGACCAGCTGCGGCAAGTGCCGCGCACGCGATGACCAACGGCAGCCCATACCGCAGCCGCACGGGATGCCCCTGGTAGTACGCGTATCCCGGCACGCAGGCAGCCGCAGCCAACGCAACGAGCAGAACCAGCGGCGCGTGGCGCCGGCTCTTTGCGAACGCGCCGGCGATCAGTGCCGTCCCCGCGTACGCAGGCCACACCCAGGCGGTTCCAGAGAGTGCGTAGACGCTATGGCGCACGTGTTCCCATGAGCGGCCGATGCTGCCGAGCGATTCGGGATCCGGTACGAAGAAGCCCGACGGCACGAACCATGTACCCGTGGTCCAGCGGCTGTTTGCGCTGAACAGCACGAGCGCCACAGCCGGGTAGACGGCAAGCCGGGCACAAGCGCGCAAGGCGTGAGCCGCCGGGCACCCCTGACGCAGGAGCACGAGGCCGGCCAGCACAATCAGCGCTCCGCAGACGGGCCACGCCTCATAGCGCGTCATGCACGCGGCGACAATCGCCCAGCCGGCAGCACGCGGCGGGAGCGGCGCCCCGCGCTCCACCCAGCGGGCCGTGAGCGCGACCGCAAGCATGCACGTCCCAAAGAGCTGAGGCTCCGTCATGGGTGCGCTCTGCAGGTACAGAACGTTGGCGTTCCCGAGCATCAGTACCGCGCCGGCAACGCCCGCCGCCACAGATCCGGTGGTGCGTCGCAAGAGATCCGCGAGGGCCCACACCGCCAGCGCCATGCTGACGACGGAGAGGGCGATCGCGGATGCACCCGTGCGGTACCACGCATCCACCTGCACCGGGAGGATGTTCAGAACGTGGGGCAGCGGCAGCCAGACGGCGCCAACCTGCTGCCACCCCGGCGTGAGACTGTCGAGGACGCGGCGGGCCACGACCAAATGCGCCCGCGCGTCGAAGTGAGCGAGGGCAAGCCCCGCACTGGTGTAGTGGATGGCCGCGAGGGTGCCGAGACAGAGGG
>JACCXG010000174.1 GCA_013697225.1 Acidobacteriota bacterium | reverse complement strand
CCGCCTGCCTGGACGTGACGCTTCAAGCGATCGACACTGCAATCCCCGCCGAAACCCTTCCACGTCCGTCTGAGGCCTCGATCGCCGCCCCCCGCGGGCATCGTGCTCTGGATGCCGTCCGCGCCGCCCAGGCGGCGTACTGGCGGCTCTGAGCTTTCTCCCTTCTCCCTTCTCCCTTCCCCCTGCCCGGTATAATCGAACAATCGTGGCCGACTACAAGCCCCAGAGCATTGAAAAGAAGTGGCAGGAACGCTGGGCGAGCACCTGTGCCTTCGAAGTAACCGAGGAACCCGACAAGCCGAAGTATTACTGCCTCGAGATGTTCGCATACCCGTCAGGGCACGCGCACGTCGGGCACGTCCGCAACTACATGATCGGGGACGTCGTGGCCCGCATGAAGCGGATGCGGGGGTTCAACGTCCTGCACCCATTCGGCTGGGACGCGTTCGGCCTGCCCGCCGAGAACGCCGCCATCAAGCACGGCACGCACCCTGAAAAATGGACGCTCGAGAACATCGAGCACATGAAGGGGCAGCTCCAGCGGATTGGAATCAGCTACGCCTGGGAGCGGGAGATTGCGACCTGTCTTCCCGCGTACTACCACTGGAACCAGTGGCTGTTCCTCAAGATGCTCGAGCGCGACCTGGCGTATCGCCGGCGTTCGAATGTCAACTGGTGCCCGAGCTGCAACACCGTGCTGGCCAACGAGCAGGTCGTCGACGGCGGCTGCTGGCGTTGCGGCACCACGGTTACGCGGCGGGAGCTCGAACAGTGGTTCTTCCGCATCACCCAGTACGCCGACGAGCTGCTCGAAGCCACGGACCGCCTCACCGGCTGGCCGGAAAAAGTGCTGACGATGCAGCGGAACTGGATTGGGAAGTCGGTTGGCGCGCGCGTGCAGTTCCCGATCGGGCCGCTGCCGGATCCTGAGCGTGTGCCGGTCGAGGCAGGGACCAGCGCGGATGGCGAGGCTCACGCCGTCACGCCCGCTCCGGGCATTGATGTCTTCACCACCCGGATAGATACGATCCACGGCGCCACCTTTCTGCTCCTGGCGCCGGAACATCCGCTCGTCCAGCAGTGGAGCGTGGAACCGGGTGGCGAGGCGTTTCGCGGGGAACTCCAGCGGTTCCAGTCACAGGACCGCACGGCCCGCATGACCGGGGACGTCGAGAAGGAAGGCTTCGACACGGGGCGCACGGTCATCAACCCCTTCACGCGCGAGCCCATTCCTGTCTGGGTGGCGAACTTCGTTCTGGTGGAGTACGGCACCGGAGCCGTGATGGCTGTTCCGGCGCACGACGCGCGGGATTTCGAGTTCGCCCGCAAGTACAACCTCCCGATTCGCGTGGTCGTTACGCCCGTGAACGGCGATGCGCTCGAGGCTGACGCGCTGACCGCCGCGTTCGAGGAAGACGGCGTGCTGGTGCAGTCGGGGCCGCACGACGGCACCCCGTCCGGAGAGGCGCGGGCTGCGCTCACCGCGGAGGCGGTGCGCCTCGGGCTCGGGGAGGGCACGACGCAGTTCCGGTTGAAGGACTGGGGCATTTCGCGCCAGCGATACTGGGGCACACCTATCCCTGTCGTGTACTGCGAGCGGTGCGGGATGGTTCCGGTTCCGTACGACAGCCTGCCTGTGGAGTTGCCGCCGCTCGTGGAGTTCACCGGGCGGGGGGATTCGCCGCTCGCCCAGATTCCGGAGTTCGTCAACACGACGTGTCCCGAGTGCGGAGGCCCGGCGCGCCGCGAGACGGACACGATGGATACGTTCGTCGATTCATCCTGGTATTTTTTCAGGTTCACGGACCCGCAGAATGGAAGTCTGCCCTTCGAGCCGGAGAAGGTCGCCTACTGGGGACCCGTGGACTTCTACAGCGGGGGCGTGGAGCATGCGATTCTCCACCTGATCTACTCCCGGTTTTTCTGTCGCGTCTTTCGGGATGTGGGCCTGACGCACCTCGACGAGCCGTTCACGCGGCTGCTCACGCAGGGAATGGTGCTGAAACAGGGACAGGTCATGTCGAAGTCGAAGGGGAACGTGGTGGATCCCGACGACATGATCGAGAAGTACGGCGCCGATGCCCTGCGGCTCTACGTGATGTTCGTTGCCCCGCCCGAAAAGGAGATCGAGTGGACAGACGCGGGGCTGGAGGGGAGCTTCAGGTTCCTGGCGCGTGTGTGGCGCCTCGTTGACGGGCTGTGTGAGACGGTCGGCGGTGAAGGCATTCCCACGCCTGGGGGGCTGGAGCTGAACGCGAGCGAGCGTGCGCTCCGGCGGAAAGCTCACGACACCATCCGGCGGGTCACGCTGGATCTCGACCCGCGGGTGCACCTCAATACCGCAGTGTCGGGGCTGATGGAGCTCGTCAACGAGCTGTACGCCTTCTGCGGAAGACCAGGCGGACCAGCCATCACGCGTGATGGCGATCCGGGTGATGCCCTTGGCACGACCGTCCGGCCGGAGTCCATTGCGGTGCTGAAGGAGGCCATCGAAGCACTCGTGCTGATGATTTCCCCCTTTGCCCCGCACATGGCGGAGGAGCTCTGGGAGACCCTGCAGCACAAGGGAGGCATCGCTGCTGCGGGCTGGCCCCGTTACGACGAAGCGGTCGCGCGCGCCGAGCAGGTCGATGTACCCGTGCAGGTGAACGGCAAAATTCGGGGACGGGTGAGCGTGGCCGCCGAGACCGCCGAGGATCAGCTGCGTGAGCAGGCGCTAGCCGAGCCGCAGGTGGCGAAGCACCTGGCCGGAAAGACGATCGTGAAGGTCGTGGTGATCAAGGGGCGACTCGTCAGCGTGGTGACAGACTGATGGGAAGGCGACAGGGGCTTCGGGCAATCGTGGTGGCGATCACCCTTCTCGGGCTCGGCGGCTGTGGATACTCGCTTGCCGGCCGCGGATCCTTTCTGCCGGAGTACATCCGGGTGATAGGGGTGCCGGAGTTCACCAACGCAACGACGGTCTTCGAGGTCGAGCGGCGCGTCTCCGAGCGCGTCAGGGGGGAGCTGATCGGGCGCGGCCGCTACAAGATCGTGGCGACGGAGAAGGCGGCGGTAGACGCCGTGCTCACCGGCGCGATCAGCTCCATCACCGTGGTCCCGGTGGCGTTCAATCAGCAGCAGGCAACGCGATACGTGCTGGTGCTCACCGCAGCCATCGAGTTCAAGGATCTGAAGACGGGAAAGGTCCTCTGGGGAAATCCGGCAATGCAGTTCCGGGAGGAGTTCGAGCCGACGGGCGGCGCCGTGATTGCCGACGCCTCCGAATTTTTCGGCCAGGACACCAACGCACTCGAGCGCATCGCCACCGAGTTCGGCCGCTCCGTCGTCAGTGCACTGCTGGAGGCATTTTAAAAAGGGAGAAGGGAAAAGGGAAAAGCATGGCCGCAGCGAGTCCCGCGTCCGTCCGGAAGCAGATCGCGCAGGGGAAGGCGGACCCGGTGTATCTGATCGTCGGTGATGACGATGAGGAGATGGCGCGGCTGGCAGGGGAGTTCACGGCCCTACTAGAGGATGCACTGAGGGCGTTCAACTCCGAGCGGCTCTATGCCGGTGAAAAAGAGGTGACCCCGGCGGCGGTTGTGCAGGCGGCGCGGGTGCTGCCGATGATGTCCGATCGCCGTCTGGTCGTGGTGCTGCGCGCAGAGAAGATGCTGAAGCCGAAGCGTCGGGGAAAGGGGGATGCCGAGGCTGGCGGCGACGCGGCGGGCGCGGACGTTCCGACGGACCTCGATGTCCTCGACGAATACGTCCGCAATCCCGTTCCGGAGACAACGCTGGTGCTCGTGGCGACGGAGGTGGACCGCACGCGCAAGGTCTTCAAGGCGTTGCAGAAGCACGCCACCATCGTGGAGTGCTGGGGTTTGAAGAGTTCGGTCAGGGACCCCAAGAAGATTCAGAGCTGGGAACTGCAGAAGATCGCGGGCGAGGCCGCAGCCCTCGCAACGAATCTCGCGAAGGACTCCGGCTACTCGCTGGACCGTGCCGGGGCGGCGCTCCTCGCCCGCCGGGCGGGCACCAACATCGGCACCCTGCGCGGTGACATCGGCCGGCTGCTGTTGTACGCCGGCGGGAACAAGACGATCACCGTCCAGGATGTGCAGGAAGTCGTCAGTGGAGAAACGCTGCAGGACGACTGGGCGCTGACCGAGGCCATCATCGCAGGGGACTGCCGCACGGCCCTGAGGCAGCTGGGCCTGGCGATGGAGTCCGGTGGAATCCCTTACATGATCCTCGGGCAGATCAGCTACTGCGTGCGGGAGAAGCTGGTGCTGAAGGACCCGCGGCGGGTGCCAGCTGGAGTGGAAACGCTGTTCAGGACCGATCTGGCCCTGAAGAGCTCCGGTGGCGACCCGCGCGTGCTGCTCGAGCGGTGTATCGTGGAACTATGCGGCGGCTGACTTCTTGGCCACGCGGCTCGCCAGGCGCGACTTGTACCGCGCGGCTGCGTTGCGGTGGATGATGCCCTTGCCGGCCATACGGTCGACCAGTGACACGGTGCTGCGAAGCGCCTGGTTCACCTGGTCACCTTCGCCCGTGTCGATGGCCGCGCGGATTTCGCGCAGCGCCCGGCGCAGCCGGGTGCGCAGCGCTCGGTTCTGGTCACGGCGTTCGATGCTCTGCTTGTGCGCCTTCAGCGCGGAGTTGTGACTGGCCACGATAGCTTGGTTCCTCGTTCTGCTCGTGAGTGATGGCGGCCGCCGGGGCGCAGCCGCGCCACGGCCGGCTCAGCAGCCATTTTCAAACCCCTGATTATAGCATGGACGCTCAGCGGCTCGACGTATGGCTCGACATCGCCTGCCTCTTCAGGACCCGCTCCGAGGCGCAGAAAGCCTGCAAGGGAGGGAAGGTGGAGGTGAACGGCCAGTCGGCAAAACCGCACCGGGAAGTGCGCGTCGGTGACGAGATCGTCCTATCGCGCCCTCTCGGGCGCCAGCAGACGGTGGTGCTCAGGGGCTTCGCCGAAAGGCACGTTCCCAAAGCGGAGGCGAGGGAGCTGTTCGAAGACCGCACACCACCGCCGACGGCAGAAGAGGTGGAGATGCGGCGCTTGACGAGGCTTGCCCGCGCGTTCGTGCGCACACCTGTCAGTACGCCCGACAAGCGGCAGCGGCGCGAGATCAGGCGGATGAAGGAACGGTCCTGACGAGCACTAGCGGCGGTCTGCGGATTTGACCGGTTCCGAACCCTCCCGCGGGGTCCCTGTGTAGCGTACGACCTCGCGTCCGTCGACGACCTCCACGTGGCGATACACCCGGGCCGCCGGTGTTCTGCCCTGCGCGGCCCGGCCGCTGGTCCCGGCGGACATGGCGTTCATCCGCACCTTGGCAACGTAGTCGCGCGTCTCGCGGTACGGCGGTATGGTGCCCCCGTACTTCTGGACCGCTCCGGGTCCCGCGTTGTACGCGGCAAGCGCAAGCTCCTCGTCGCCGTCGTAGCGATCGAGCAGCCCCCGCAGGTAGGTGACGCCACCACGGATGTTCTCTGCGGGGTCGTAGGGATTGGTGACCCCGAGCTCCGCCGCGGTTCCGGGCATCAGCTGCATGAGGCCCATGGCCCCCTTGGGGGAGCGGGCCGCGGGATTGAAGGCTGATTCGGCCTGGATCACCGCCCGCACGAGATCCGCGCTGACCGTCCGGAGCGTGGCCTGTTCCTCGATCAGGTCCTGATACGCCGCGGCCCGGCGGCTCAGCGGGCTGGTCATCTTCACGACACTGGCGGGCGCCACCCCGTAGGTGGCGGCGGACGGATCCTTCTTGCGGTCGGAGAGCACCAGATGGCCCGAGGCATCGCGCCACGCGTAGATCTGCGCGTGTGCCAGGGCTGGTGCGGCAACGATCAGGATCGCCGCGCACAACGTTCGAAGCGAGAGAGTGGCCCCCAAGTCGAGCCTTGCTAGGGCAAGGAGGATGCCTGCGCCCGGTCAACGACTTACGAGCAAAACGACTCGAACGTGTTGCAAAACTGCGCCCCGTCTTTCAATTCTGAAGGTACTTTCCGAGTACTTCCGGGGCGCTGGCCAGCAGCCGATCGATGCCCGCGGGGTCTTTGCCGCCCGCTTCGGCGAAGTCCGGTCTGCCGCCCCCTCCGCCCCCGACGAGGGGCGCCAGATCCTTGATCATCCTGCCGGCCTGTACCCGGGAGGTCAGGTCCTTTGTGACAGAGATGACAAGCGTCACCTTTCCGTCGTTCTCCGAGGCCAACACGACGACCCCGCTGCCAAGCCGGTCGCGCAGGGAATCGGAGAGACCGCGGAGCGCAGCCTTTTCGAGCCCTTCAACCCGCCTGGCAATCAGCTTCACACCCGCAACCGTTTGCGAGTCATTCTCACTCGTTCCGCCGGGCACACCGGTGCGTCCCTGTCCGCCTCCCGCGGCAAGCGCCATCTTCATCTTCAGGCTCTCGACCTCCCGCGAGGCGCGCCGTGCGTCCGCCTGCAGGCGCTGGACGACGGCCGCGGCGTTGTCGGCAGTCGTGTTCAAAGACGAGAGCACCGACCGCAACGCAGCGCGCTGCCGTTGCGCGACGTCGAGGGCTCCCGCGCCGGTCACCGCCTCGATTCGCCGCACGCCGGCCGCCACCCCCCCTTCCTCGAGGACGAGGAACATCCCGATGTCTCCGGTGGCGCGGACGTGGGTACCGCCACAGAGCTCCACGCTGAAGCCGGGGACGGACACCACACGGACACGGTCGCCGTATTTCTCACCGAAGAGCGCCATGGCGCCCGCTGCGATCGCTTCCTCGGTGGAGCGCACCTCGGTCTCGACCGCCGTGTTCCGTCTGATTTCTGCGTTGACGAGGCGCTCGATCTCCGCAAGTTCGTCGTGCGGGATGGCGGCGAAGTGGACGAAGTCGAACCGCAGCCTGTCGGGCGCGACAAGCGAACCAGCCTGCTTCACGTGCCCGCCGAGCACCTGCCGCAGCGCCGCGTGGAGGAGGTGGGTGGCGGTGTGATTCCGTCGCGTCGAGTCCCGCACCTCGTCCGCCACTTCCGCAGACACGATCTGGTCGGCTCGAAAGGCGCCCCTCGTGACGTGAACCGCGTGGAGCCGCAGGCGTCCTGTCGCATACCGCAGCATGCGCTCCACGCGGGCTTCCGAGCCGTCGGCGCCGAACAGCCGCCCCTGGTCCGAGACCTGGCCTCCCGCCTCGAGGTAGAACGGCGTTATCGGCAGCGCGACGTAGCCCCTGGCCCCCTCCTCGAGAGATGGCGTCCACGCTCCTTCCTCGTCGAATAGGCCGATCACCGGCACACCAGACAGCGTTGTCGAGTCGTACCCCGTGAACT
>JACCXG010000140.1 GCA_013697225.1 Acidobacteriota bacterium | reverse complement strand
GACAGCCACGGGCACCTGCGCATCGCGGAGGTGAACCTTGGCGAGATCCTGAAGTCGCAGGTCACCGCGCGGCTGCGGCAGCTGGGCATCAAGACGACGATCGCGGCGAAGAACATCGGCTACGAGCTCCGCTGCGCCGACCCCATTCCGATCGACATGGAGTACACGCGGGATCTGGGGTATTGCGCGGCGAAGTACCTGATCGCCGGCGGGAATGCGGCCATGATCTCGATGCAGGGGGGGCACTTCGTTCCGGTGCCGTTTGCGGAGATGACGGACGCGGCGACTGGCCGATCGCTCGTCCGGCTCGTGAACGTCCAGTCCACCCGCTACGCGATTGCCCGCCGGTACATGATCCGGCTGAGGAAAGACGACTTCGACGATCCGCATCAGCTGGCGAAGCTCGCCAGCACGGTCAACCTCTCCCTCGAGCAGTTCAGGCGGGAGTTCGAGCTGCTCGTCGACGCCGAGCCACCCCGGCTGGTGATCGACCAGAAGGGGGAGATCCAGGTCCGCTAGGCGCCGCGTCGCGTCCCCCACGCCGCGCATTTCCGGACCCCTGCGCCCCGAGGCACCCGCTGCCCCGGGGTACACTTCAGTGCGGCCCAGGGGGGCCATTCGTATCCTGGAGAGCGTCCAGCGCGCCGCCCTGTCGCGGGGCGGCGCGGGGGCAAGGAGACACAGGCATGACGGGGAGCGCCGGCCGGATCGGGAAAGCGACGGTGGTGGGGCTGTGCCTCATGGTGGCCATGCCGCTGGCCACGGAATATCAGGACCGGAGCGGGCCGGCGCCGCGCGCGGCGGCCGCCCCCGATCCGACGAAGAAGCCGGACGACAATCGCTTCACGCCCGTGGTGCTCGTCCCCCCAGGGGAGCTCGACGAACCGATGGCGTTCGAGGTGGCGAAAGACGGCAAGGTCTACATCATCGAGCGCAAGGGGGCCTTCAAGGTCTTCGATCCGGCGACGAAGACCACACGGCTCATCGCCGAGATCCCGGTCAATACGAAGTACACGAATGCCGCCGGGGTCGCCCGGGAGGCAGAGGAAGGGCTTGTCGGGCTGACGCTCGATCCGGACTTCGAGACCAATCACTGGGTGTACATGCTCTATGCCGAGCCGGCGCTGATGAAGCACGTGCTCGCGCGATGGGAGCTTCAGAACGACGAGCTCGATGAGGAGTCGAAGACGGTGGTCCTGGAGTACACCGTCCAGCGCGAGCAGTGCTGCCACACCGGCGGCGGCATGACCTGGGACGCACGCGGCAACCTCTATCTCACGGTCGGCAACAACACCTCGAACAACATCGGCGCGCAGACCGACGAGCGTCCCGGCCGCCAGAGCTGGGACGACCAGCGCGGCGCCGCGAACACCAACGATCTGCGGGGCAAGATCCTCCGCATCCACCCCGAGCCGGACGGCACCTACACCATTCCCGAGGGCAACCTGTTCCCGCCGGGAACGGAGGGGACACGTCCGGAGATCTACACCATGGGCAACCGGAACCCCTGGCGCGTGTCGATCGACAGCGCGACAGGCTACGTGTACTGGGGAGAGGTGGGGCCAGACGCGAACGAGGATTCGGAGCTGGGGCCGAGAGGCTACGACGAGTTCAACCAGGCCAAGGGGCCGGGGTTCTTCGGCTGGCCCTACTTCGTGGGTGAGAACCGCGCGTTCCCCTACTTCGACTACGTGAAGAACGAGCCGCTCGAGCCCAAGGATCCGGCGAAGCCGACGAACACCTCGGTCAACAACACCGGCCTCCGGGTGCTGCCGCCGGCACAGCCCGCCTTCATCGCGTATCCCTACGCCGTCTCGGAGAAATATCCCGGGATGGGCAGCGGCGGCCGTTCGGCCACCGGAGGGCCGATCTTCCGCCGGGCCGATTTCAAGGAGGCCGCCCGTCCGTTCCCAGAGTACTACGAAGGGCGCTGGCTGGCGGCCGACCTCTCCCGTGGCTGGATCATGGCCATCGAGATGGACGAGAAGGGTGCGTACAAGTCGATGGAGCGCTTCCTTCCCGACTACCGCCCCTCGGAAATCATCGACATCAAGTTCGGCCCCGACGGGGACCTCTACGTCCTGGATTACGGGAGCACCTGGTTTGCCAAGAGCGTGGACTCGCAGCTGGTCAGGATCGAGTACAACGGCGGCAACCGCACGCCCGTCGTTTCGATTACCTCCGACACGACAGGCGGCATCGCCCCGTTCAAGGTTGCCTTCTCCTCGGCCGGCACCGTGGATCCCGACGGCGACCCGCTCACGTACGAGTGGACGATCGAATCGGCCGCCGGGGGAGAGCCGCGGGTGTTCAAGGGACCGAACCCGGTGGTGCCGTTCGAGCGGAACGGGATCTACTCGGCAACCCTGACGGTGACCGATCCCGCGGGCGCCAAGAACACCGAGACGCTCGACATCATCGCGGGCAATACCCCGCCGGCCGTGGGGCTCGAGGTCAAGGCGGCCAATCGCACGTTCTTCACGCCAGGCGCGCCGGTCACCTACGCCGTGTCGGTGAACGACCGTGAGGACGGGACGCTGGCGGCCGGCCGCATCCCGGCCGAACGGGTGGCCTTCAGCATCGACTACGTGCCTGAAGGGTTCGACATCTCCACGCTGCGCCACGGGCAGGCGGAGGTGGATGCCGCCACGCGGTTCGGTGTGGCGAGGGCCCTCGTGGCCTCGAACGGCTGCGCGACCTGCCACAACCGCGAGACCAAGTCCCGGGGACCGTCCTTCACCATGCTGGCGGAGAAGTACAAGCCCGACACGGGAACGCTGGACTACCTGGCCGGGAAGATCCGGGGTGGCAGCACCGGCGTCTGGGGCCAGGAAGTCATGCCGGCGCACCCGCTCGTCAGCCCGCACGAGGCCAGGACGATTGCCGAGTTCCTTCTGAACGTGAACGACACGCGGTTCTCGTCGCTGCCGCTCCAGGGCTCCTTCACGCCCACCATTCCGGAAGGGGACACCGGGCGCGGCGCGCTCGTGCTGCGGGCCGCGTATTCAGACCAGGGGGCAGCCGACCTGCCGTCCCTGACCACGGAGTCGATGACCGTGCTGCGCAGCCCGACGCTCGGTCCCCAGCAGGCGGACGTCCAGCAGGGAATTACGGCAGCGCCGACCCGTGGCGCGGCAGGGGCGGTCATCCCGCTCGCCGGGGGGCATCTCGGCTTCAAGGGACTCGACCTGACCGGCGTGACCCGCGTGGAGTTCACGGCGCAGGCCCAGGCCCGCGGCGGTCAGGCGGGCGGGGTGGTCGAGATCCGGACAGGCTCACCGACCGGGCCCGTCATCGGACAGCTCGAGGTCGCGCTGGGTGGTGCCGGGCGCGGGACTCAGGCCCCGACCGCCAGTGAGGTCCAGGCAGCGGGCGGCGCGGCGCAGGGCGCGGGGGGCGGCCGCGGCGGCGGTCGTGGTGGCGCAGCGGGTCCGCCAGCCGCAAACCTGAAGAGCACCACGGGTGTGCACGATCTCTACTTCGTCTTCAAGAACGAGAAGGCCACACCCGTCCAGCCGTTGATGACCCTTGGGGCGATCAAGATGGTGACTGATGCCCGCTAGGCTCATCCACTCCCGTCGGCTCTGGTCCAACCTGGCCGGGGGGGCGGCGGTCGCTCTGGCCGGCCTTTCACTCGTCGCGCAGGCCCGTCCTCCACAACCGGCGTCGTCGGCTCGAACGGCAGCCGCGCAGGAAGCGGACGCCAGGCCGTTGCGCGTCCTGCTCCTCGGGCACCATCAGCCGCTGCACCCGTCTCCGGCGGTGTACCAGCTGCTTGCTGCTCCGCTCGCACGCCGGGGGATTCAGCTGACCCACGTCCTCACGCCTGACGAGGCGATCACCCTCGAGAAGCTGGCGCACTACGACGTGCTGATGATCTACGGGAATCACGAGACGCTGACCCCGGTGCAGGAGAAGACGCTGCTGGGGTTCGTCGAGGGGGGCAAGGGGCTCGTGGCCATCCATTCCGCCTCCGCGATGTTTCCGGCGTCCTCCGCGTACGGCTCGATGCTTGGAGGGAAGTTCGAGCGGCACGGTGCGGGAGAGTTCACGGCCGAGATCGTGCGGTCGGATCACCCGGTCACCCAGGGGCTCACCCCCTTCTCGACGTGGGACGAGACGTACGTGCACACCGCGCACAATTCCGAGAACCGGACCGTGCTGATGGAGCGCGTGGACGGCGACGGGCGCGAACCCTGGACGTGGGTCCGCACGCAGGGCAAGGGACGGGTCTTCTACACCGCGTACGGACACGATCAGCGCACCTGGAGCCAGCCGGGATTCCACAAGCTGATCGAGCAGGGGACCGTCTGGGCCGCACCGGAAGGGGCGCGGCGGGCGTGGGTCGAGCTGAAGATGCCGGAGGTGACGTACGTGGACACCTTCATCGTGCCCAACTACGAGAACCGCGATCCGGCTCCGAAGTACCAGCTGCCGTTCACGTCCGAAGAGTCGATGAAGTTCATCCAGGTGCCGGCGGAGTTCCGGCTCGAGCTCTTCGCCTCCGAGCCCGACATCGTCAAACCCATCACGCTCAGCTTCGACGAGCGGGGGCGCCTGTGGGTGATCGAGGCGCTCGACTACCCGAACAAGGTGCTCAACGGCGCCCCGGGTGACGACCGGATCAAGATTCTGGAGGACACGAACGGAGACGGACGTGCCGACAAGTTCACGGTGTTCGCCGACAACCTCAACCTGCCGACGAGCCTGGTGTTCGCCAACGGCGGGGTCATCGTGGCGGCGGCGCCGCACATGCTGTTCCTGAAGGACACCAACGGCGACGACAAGGCCGACGTGCGGCAGATTCTGAGTACGGGCTGGGGCATCCGGGACAGCCATGCGGGGCCGTCCAACCTGATGTACGGGCCGGACAACTACATCTGGGGCACGGTTGGATATTCCGGGTTCAACGGGGAGATGAACGGCAAGCCGATGCAGTTCGGCCAGGGGATGTTCCGCTTCAAGCCGGACGGCTCCGGGTTCGAGTACATGACCGGATCCACGAACAACACGTGGGGCATCGGGATGTCGGAGACGTTCGACGTGTTCGGGTCGACAGCCAACAACGATCCCAGCTTCTACGTGGCAATCCCGAACCGCCACTTCGAAGCGGTCGAGGGGCTGCCGATGCCGCCCGGCGGCGGGCGAGGCGTCGGGGCCGGCTACGGAAGCGCGGCGCAGTTCTATGGCCTGCACCCGGTTACGCCGTACATCCGCCAGGTGGACGTGCACGGCGGGTACACGGCGGCGGCCGGCCATCATCTCTACACGGCCCGGTCCTTTCCAAAGCAGTACTGGAACCGTGTGGCGTTCATCACGGAGCCGACGGCTCACCTCATCGGGCAGGGCGTCATCGAGAAGGCGGGCGCCGGCTTCGTGACGCGGGACGGCTGGAACCTGCTGGCCGGAGCCGAAGAGTGGGTGGCACCCGTGCACGCGCAGCCGGGGCCGGACGGCGCCGTCTGGGTCTCCGACTGGTACAACTTCATCGCGCAGCACAACCCGACGCCCGAAGGCTTCAGCAACGGCGTCGGCAACGCCTACGAGACGTCGATGCGGGATCGTCAGCGGGGGCGCATCTACCGCGTGGTCTACCGGAACGCGCCGGCGGCGGCGCGGCGCTCGCTTTCCATCAAGGATTCGGCCGGGCTCCTTACCGCGCTCGGCTCCGACAACATGCTGTGGCGTCTGCATGCCCAGCGGCTGCTGATCGAGCGGGGGCAGAAGGATGTGGTGCCGCAGCTGGCGGCGCTGGCGCGGAACGGGTCGGTCGACGAGCTGGGGCTGAACGGCGCGGCACTGCACGCACTCTGGACGCTTCACGGGCTCGGGGAAACGTCGAACCTCTCGGCCGACGGGGGGCGGGTCGCGGTGGAGGCGTTGAAGCATCCCGCGGCTGGCGTGCGGAAGGCCGCGGCCATGGTGCTGCCCCGCACGACGGAGGGGGCGAGCGCGATTGTGTCGGCCGGCCTGCTGCAGGATCCGGATCTGCACACCCGTCTGGCGGTGATCCTCGCGCTGGCAGAGGCGCCGGCCACCCCGGAGCTCGGTCGTGCGTTGTACTCCGCAAGCCTCGATACCGACAACCATACGGATCGGTGGCTGAGCCGTGCGCTCTACATTGCCGCCACGCGCCACCGCGAAGCCTTCCTCGGCCAGTACCGCGCGGATGCGAACGCGGTCCCCGCCTCAGCCCTGCCGATCTCCCTCCGTATCGGCACGACCAAACCGGATTGGCGGACACCCGAGAGCGGCAGCCTCTCGAGCGACTGGAAGGAAATGGAAGCGCCGGGCAACTGGGAGGGGCGCGGGCTTCCGGACTTCGACGGCGTCGTGTGGTTCACGAAAACGGTGGATCTGCCGCAGCGGGTGACGGAAGGCAGCCTGACGATCGGCCGCATCAGCAATCAGGCCGAGGTGTGGGTGAACGGGTTTTCCGTGACGCCCGCGGTCGCTGCGCCGGGCGCGCGCGGGCAGGGAGGCCGTGGAGCGGCGCCCGCCCCAGGCGGCGGCCGGGGAGCCGCGCTGCCCAGCTATCCGCTGCCGGAGGGCACGCTGCGTCAGGGACCAAACACCATCACCGTCAGAATCACCAACAACAGGAACGAGGGGGGATTCATCGGGACTCCTGAGTCCATGATTCTCCAGGCCGGTGACACGCGCGCGCCGCTGGCGGGCACGTGGCGCTACCGCGTGGAGCGCCAGACCAATGCCGGGGCGCTCTACTCGAAGCCCGGGGAGCTGGCCGCACACGTGGCGTTCGTGGCGGCTCCGCCGCCCGCCGCCGGCACGCTGCCGGAGGAGCCCGTCGTCGCACAGGCACCCGACGTGGTCATCCGCCTGGGCGTCTCGCTGGGGGAGATGAAGTTCGACAAGAGCGAGCTGACGGTCGCGCCCGGCCAGCTCGTGGAGATCGTGTTCACTAATCCCGACTCGATGCAGCACAATTTCGTGCTGGGCTCCCCCGGATCGCTCGAGACGATAGGGCTTGCCGCCGACGAGGTCGCCCGATCGCCGAACGGCTTCTCGCTGCAGTTCGTTCCGCAGGTGCCGCAGGTGTTGTTTGCGACGAAGCTCGTGGAGCCCCGGGAGACGGTGACGGTGCAGTTCCGTGCACCCATGCAGGCCGGAGAGTATCCTTACGTCTGTACCTTCCCCGGACACTGGCGCATCATGAACGGCGTGCTGCAGGTTGTGCAGCCGGCCGGGCGCGGCGGCAGGTAGGCGGGAGACTCGCAGTCCCTGGTTTTCAGAAACTCGTCCTGATGCTATCTTCTGGTCGGCCGACGGGTGCGGCAGCGCCCCGGGCGAGGGGCCGGGGGCGCCCCGGCCGGACGGTCAGTCAACGATTCTGTCGAGACGAGGTTCCATGCAACCAGAGATCAATCGCACGCGGCTCTTCACGGGCTGCGTAGTCTCCCTTGTCGCCACGGCCTTCGGCTTCGCCGTCCGCGCGGCGATCCTCCAGGACTGGCGAGAGCAGTTCAACCTCAGCGGCGAGCAGATTGGGTACATCCTGGGGGCCGGGCTCTTTCCGTTTGCCATCTCCATCATCCTGTTCAGCCTCGTGATCGATCGTCTCGGCAACGGCCGCTCGATGGCCATCGCCTTCGCGCTCCACGTGTCGTCGGCCCTGATCACCCTGGCCGCGCCGTTTGCCCTCGCGGCGCCCGGTTCGGATCCTGAAGCGATCGCGGCGGGGCAGCGCGCCGGGTTCGCCCTGCTGTACCTGGGCACGTTCGTGTTCGCGCTCGGGAACGGCACCGTCGAAGCGGTGGTCAATCCGGTCACCGCCACCCTGTTCGACCGTGAGAAGACGAAGTACCTGAACATCCTGCACGCGGGGTGGCCG
>JACCXG010000122.1 GCA_013697225.1 Acidobacteriota bacterium | reverse complement strand
AGCCAGTACGGCCGGCCTGGCATCGCAACCACCCCTCAGCAGCTCGAGGTCGCCGGCGCCCGGCGACCTCTCCGCCTGTGCTCTGCCGCACCTCTCCATCAGTCCTGCTGTCCCGGCCATACATCGTAGACGGGGCCTCCGCTGTTGTAGTGCACTCCAGGCCTGGCGGTCACCGACCCAGGCTGATGGTGCCGATGAACGAGGCAGACGAGATCAATGTCTGGACGTGGAGTGAGCGTTCGACGACGAAGCTGCCGGAGGCCTCGGCGAATCGTCCGGTTCCACCAGTGATGGTGTGGGTCTCGATGATGGAGGCGACGGGGAATGTGATGACCGCCTGGCCGACGACCGTCGTGAAGATCTCATCGCCATTCGCTGCCGTCCATGTGGCCTCGCCCACTGCCGTACTCGCGGGCGGAGGGGCGACGGTGAACTCGGACGCAAGGGTAAACCGACCCAGGTGGGTGGCCGTGCCAACGCCGCTGAGCCGATGCAGCGGGCCTTCCGCGGTTTCAGCGGCCTCCAGCGTCCCCTTGAACGGCAGGTCCGAACCGTTCCTGGCCTCATGAACGGCCACTGGGCCGATCGTCCTCGCGACGGGTGTTGGTGCACCGGGAGTGCCGCCGCCGCAAGCCGCTGCCACGGCACAGAATCCGAGAACTACGTATTTCATCGTCTGGCTCCTCTCTCTTCCAGGAAACGTCATGTCTCCATGTTTGCGGCGCCATCGTGACCGCGCCGCTCCGGAACGTCCATAGAGAGGCAGTCAAGAGAACCTCAAGTTTTCCTCTCCCCCTAAGAGACTCCATCTCCTATACTTGTCGCCTTACTCAGGCTGACCCAAAACCCATGCGGGACCCCTCGACGCTTACGACCTGCCGCTTCGGTCCCTTTGAGCTCGATGTCCCAGCATATCGATTGCGCTCTCAGGGGCGGGCGGTGCGGCTCGAGCGCCGGCCGATGGACTTGCTCATCCTGTTCGTGGAGCGCCGCGGCGAGCTGATCACACGCCAGGAGATCGTGGCGCGCCTGTGGAAGCAGGATGTGTTCGTCGACGTGGACACGAGTGTCAATACGGTCATCTGGAAGCTGAGAGCCGCACTGCGTGACTCGACCGAATCACCGAGATTCATCGAAACGGTGCCCGGGAAGGGCTACCGGTTCGTTGCAGCCCTGGATATGGAGTCTACGGCGCAACCGCGTGCGCCGGAGGGGTCAGAGGGGGCGTCCTTGAGGGCGCCCGCTGAGGCGATGGTCGACCCGGCAGCACGTCACCCCGGCCCTTTCCCTGATGGAGATGGAACAGCCGTCTCCGGGGGGGTGATCTTGCGGCGTTCCCGAAGTCCCTACCCGTGGTGGCCTCACCGACTGAGGGCGCTCGCCGCCGGCCCTCTGCTGCTCCTGGTCCCGATCGTCGCCGCGGCCGTCTGGATGGGCGGGCGGCCGTCCGACCCGCACTCACTTACGATCGCGGTGCTCCCTTTCGAGGATACCGGACCCGAGGCCGCTGATCAGTATCTTGCGGACGGGTTGGGAGAAGAGATCATCGCTGAGCTCAGCCGGATCGATCCACAGCGCCTTGCTGTCGCTCCGCGAAACTCGGTGCTGGCTTACATCCGTGAGGGTAGATCGCGTGCCGAGCGTGCACAGGACCTCGAGATTGACTTCGTCCTGGAAGGCGACCTCGCCGCCCACGGCGACCACGTCCGGGTGAGGTCCAGCCTGCGCCGGGCCGCCGACCAATCAGTGGTGTGGTCGGCTGTCTACAGCCGCGAACGGTCGAACGTTCGGTCCGTTTCACGTGAGGTGATGGGGGCCGTCGCTGAGCACGTTCGAATCGACATCCGGCCCAATCGCCTGATCGGGCTGGACCGCCGGCAGACGTCGGATCCAGCAGCGTACGAAGCATACTTGAGGGCCCGTTACTTCGAGAATCAGCGCAATCGGGAGTCGACGGCTCGGGCGATTCAGTACTACGAGCAGGCAATCGCACTGGATCCCGCGTACGCGCTGGCGTGGTCTGGCCTCTCGTTCACCTACGCAGCGAGCGCCATCAACAGCGACACAGACCCGCGAGAGGTGTGGCCCCGCGCACGAAGCGCGGCGGAGAACGGCGTGCGTGCCAATCCGGACCTGGCGGAGGCACAGTTCGCCTTCGGGTACGTGCAGTGGCTGCTGGACTGGAACTGGACGCGCGCGGAAGCCGCCTTCCGGCGTGCCATAGAGCTCGATCCCACTCATGTCACCGCGCATCGCACGCTCGGTCACGTCCTATCGCAGATGGGATTGCATCGCGAGGCGGAGCGGTTGATGGCGCACACGCGTGCCCTGGACCCGTTCTCCCCAATGAGCCACGCCCTGTCAGCTCAAATCGCCTTCCAGGCTCGTGACAACGCCGGCGCTACCCGGCACGCCAGACGCGCGACCCTGGTCGACTCGCAATTCTGGATTGGACACATGCAACTCGCGCAGGCCTACGCACACGGGGGGGAGACGGACCTCGCCCTCGAGGCGCTCGCGGACGCGGCACGCTTCTCAGGCGGTGAGAACAGCAAGACTCTCTCGTTTCGCGGGTACGTGATGGGGAGGCTTGGAAGGACAGTCGAAGCTGAAGAAGCGCTTCGGGCCCTTGCGGCCACGGCGGCGACGCGCTACGTACCTCCCTATGCGAGCGCGCTGGTCCATGCGGGCCTCGGAAACAGCACGGCAGCCTTCGAATGGCTGGACCGGGCCTTCACCGCCCGCGACGTCAACTTGATCTTCCTTCCGAGCGATCCGAAGTGGGATCCCTATCGTGAGGATCAGAGGTTCAGGTCGCTGCTGCAGCGCTGCGGGTTCGTCCAGCTCAAAAAATAAGCGTGCCCATCCGTTTTATGGCTGACGCTTCTCCAGGCGCGAGTACTTGAACTCCGTCGTGACCCGCTTGCCGTCCCGCTCACGTTCGACCGAGATGGTCAGGCCAGCTGGATCAGGACTGCTGAACGTGATGCGGGCGGGGTTCTCCGCCGCCACACCCAGGAACACGGCGGTCCGCCCCTCGACCGAGACGAGCCGATGGTCGACCGACTGGTCCTTCGCCTCCTGGCTCACCAGGCCGGGTCCTGGCGCAAAGTGCTTGATGCGAAGGACGATGCCGTCAGCGTCCTGCTCAATGGCGAGCAGCTCATAGAGGGTGGCGCGATCGGCCCGGATGCTGCGATACATGGCCAGCATCGAGCCGCCGAGCGGCGCGCTCCAGTGCTGCTCGATGGTCCGATCACCCAGCGTGCCGGTCCATGCGCCCGTGATCCACGCCAGCCCCTCCAGCGAAGCTTTGACGGCCGCAGGCTGGCCTGGCGGCGTTTGCGCGCGTGCCCCTTCGAGGGCTGAAAACAGGATCAGGCCGCAAAGAAGTGTTCGGACGAGTTCGGGACACTTCACCAGGTGACCTCCGTGGACGTCTACAGTATCGTGGTTTCGGTGGCGGAAGGGCTGCCGCCCGGCGCATAATTGATGTCCGGGCTTTCCCGGCAACCCCTATGAGCCTGACTCACCGGTGGATCGTGACCGGCTTCGCCGTCGCCCTGCTGGGCGGCTCGCTGGTGCTGCGTGCCCAGTCTCCAGTCCCGGCGCAGCCCCCCGCCGAACCGGTGGACTTCGTCCGCGACGTCGAGCCGATCCTGGAGAGGAACTGCTACGAGTGTCACGGGCGTTCCAAGGCGCGCGGCAAGCTGCGGCTGCACAGCCCGGACTTCATCTCCCGCGGCGGCAATTCTGGGAGGGTCCTCGTTCCCGGCAGGGGTCGGGACAGCGAGCTCATCAAGCGGCTGCTGGATCCAAACGAAGAGGACCGGATGCCGCTCGACGCTGATCCGCTCCCGCCGGAAACGATCGCCCGCCTGCAGGCCTGGATCGATCAGGGCGCGCCCATGCCGGCAGGCATGGCGACCGGAGGCACCGAGCCGGATGTGGAGGAGCACTGGGCGTATCTGAGCCCGTCACGTCCGGAGCTCCCTGCGGTCACGTCTGACGCGTGGGTGCGGAATCCCGTGGACCGGTTCGTACTGGCGCGGCTCGAGGACGAGGGGCTGTCCCCCTCTCCGGAAGCCACCCGCGCGACGCTCCTGCGGC
>JACCXG010000089.1 GCA_013697225.1 Acidobacteriota bacterium | reverse complement strand
AGGATGAGCAGCTCTCGTAACATGATCGTCTCCTTCAGGCCACAGCACGCGTAGGAGCCGCTTGGGGCAGTGTTGCAGTTGCAGCGGCCCGATCGCCCCAGTCTGGTTCATCCGCGCGGTCTTGGGCAGGTCCGAAAACGACGGCACCCGCGTCGCGGAACGGCAGCCGTAGGACCGCGGCTGCTATGAAGTTCTACAGGAAGGGCCGGAGAAGGTTGCAGGACTCGGCCTGGCCGAGAGGGACAAAAATGGCGAAACGCTTCACTCCAGGACGCTTCTCAGGCACAGAGGACATTGTGCGACGATGTCGAGTTGCTCGCTGGTGAGCCGCACGAGCGCGGCTTCGTGATCGTCGAGCTGATGACGGAGTAGATGCTTCCTCTCGTCCGACGAGATCGGCATCTGCTCGGGATCGCGAGTGGGCACGGAGGAGGACCGTGGAGGTTGTGATGGCCCCGGCGGGATTTCAGATGCTCAGGGCCGCCGCGTGCAGCTCCGCCCCCAGTGCTGCCGCGGATGAGCAAGCGGATCGCTGGAGACGCCGGAGGAGCCCCCCACAACCGCCCGTACTCGCCTCACCGGGAAGCCCATCCAGCACGAGGCGCTGAAGATCCCGGATGTCGCGATCCTTTCCTGTCTGAAAGACGGTCGCATCGCGAGCGGCGTGCGTGGCCAACCCGGCGCCGCATGACGCGTCGAGTGCCGGTGCGATGCCGGTATCCAGTAACGTCGCCACTGCGCCGCCCGGCCGCTCGGCAACGATGACGTTCTGTACCTTGATCGCTCCGTGAACGATCTCTGCTTCGTGAAGTCCGGCGACCTGCTCGCATAACCCGGCAAGAGTACCGAGACGGGCTCGCGCAGTCACGGCCGTCCGGAAGAAGTGATCGATCTGGCGCCCGGCTGCATACTCGGCACACACGACGGCGTCTCCGCCGGGCATCACGTCGGCATCCAGCAGGCGGGATACTCCCCGGACGGCTCCGGATGCCAGGCCGGTGATGATCTCCCGCATCAGCCTGACGAACGTCGTCGCGTCCACCGGTCGTTCAATCACTTTGAGGGTCACGAACCGGGTGGGATCGCCTGGGAGCCGCGCGAGATAGACAATGCCATTGGGCCCCTGGCCGATCGGGCCCAGACGCTCGGCCTCGAGGGCCATTCCTTCGTGGGACTCCACGACAGCCGGCGCGAGGGCGAGACGGAGCAGGCAGGCCACGCAGAGATTCGAGTGCGCCGTCAGACGGGCACCGCCACACTCGCACACGTACACGCTCACGACGCCTTGTCCCGGCGCAGGTCGAACACCCCGTCAGCCCGAAGGGCGTACTCGAGCTCCGCGAAAAAGGCGGGGGGATCCGGCGGCCGCCGTGAATGGTCGAGGGCCAGCGCACGATCGAAGAACCTCGCCACGTGAGGCCACGCCCCCTGGAACCCCTCACCGGCATGCCATACGGTCAGGCGCGACGGCCGGGCTGAGGGCGAGGCGGCATCGACGCGCAGCAGTGGCTCGAGCATCTCGCGTGCAATGATGGCGAGGCTCCACAGGTCCGATGCCGTGGACGCCGGCTCGCCGCGGAGCTGCTCCGGCGCCATGTATTCGGGTGTGCCGAGCAGTACACCGGGCCGGGTTTCGCTCCGTGTCGTGGCGTCCATCGAGGTCATCAGGGCCTTGGCCACACCGAAATCGAGCACCTTCGGCGTGGGGATACCCTTTCCTTCGACGAGGAAGATGTTCTCCGGTTTGAGATCGCGGTGCACCAGCCGCACGCGGTGGGCCGCATCAACGGCCGCACACACCCCCGCGAGGACGGACATCGTCACCTCCGGAGGCATTGGGTTGGTGTCTTCCAGCTCCTGGCGGAGCGTACGGCCCCGGAGCCGTTCCATCACCAGGAAAGGCTGTCGTCCGTCAACGACGCCGAAGTCGTAGACCGTCACGACGTTCGGATGCACCAGGCGCGCCGCACTTCTGGCTTCCGCGACGAACCGGCCGACGACTCCTTCAGCGACCGGCAGATCCTCCCGGATGACTTTCGCGGCGACCTGACGGTCGAGTGCCGTGTCGTAGGCTTCATAGACGGTTCCCATGCCACCCGCCGCCAGGCGGCGGTCCAGGCGGTACCGCCCGGCCAGCGTGCGTGGCAGGCCGCGCTGGCTCAGCACCTGGCCGTCGTGAGCGCACACGTGCGTGTCCCGATCGAAACAGTGGCCGCACGTCGCACATTCGTTGAGCGCCGGCGTCTCCGGCTGCGGAGAGGATCGACCCGCCGGGCCGGCGAGCAGCGCAAGGTTGCCCGCGATGGTGACCAGGATATCGCGCTCTTCCCCGGAGAACGGCTCTTCGGAGCGCTTGACGCCGAGCACGAGCAGCGCGGGCAGCGTGCCGTCTGACGCAGTGGCCGGCACGATCAGCTCGATGCCCCCGCTGGCCACGTAGTCGAGGTCCGCGTCGGTGAAATGCCGGGCCTCGGAGCGATCTGCATCGAGCGAGGTGTCGATGGGCTCATCCAGGACCCGGGCGAGGGCAATGAGCTTGCTGTCGGCGTGCAGATCCGGCAGCGCATGCGCCGCGGGGGCGGCGGCAATCGTGCGGTACACGGGCATCGGATCCTGACGCGCAAGAAGCACTGCGAACTGCGGGTGCATCGCAGCCTCGATTTTCGCGACCACCAGCGGCGCCACCTGTTCGAGCGTGTTGCTGCGGCGCAGATGCTGAGCGACCTCTCGCAGTACGGCAAAGCCATCGTGCCGCTCTCGGAAGAACCGGCGGTCGATGGCGTCGAGCCACCGGTTCCGCGACACATACGCCGTAATCGCCGTGGCGCTGAGGAGGATGTACAGCATGCCCCGGCGCTCTATGATGGCCTCCACCGTCTGCGTCCGGTGCCGGAGCAGGTCGATGGCGAGGACGGCCCCGAGCACGGGAGCCACCGAGATGGCCACCCACCGTGCCACGGCGTACTGGAGCCATTGCCGGATGATGAAGCTGACGTCGAACAGCCGGTGACGAAGCACCGCGTAGGTGATGGAGAGCGGGGCGGCGAGCAGTGCCACGGCCGCGAATGCCAGCGCCGGAGACTGGAAGATCGACGTCTGGAGGTCCACGCGCCCGGCGATCCAGTAGAACGCCACCAGCGGGAAGCCTGGCAGCACGGCTGTGGCGATTCCCGCCACGACGATTCGGAGCCGCCGCCGCTCATTCAGATCCTCTATGCGCCGGTAGTTCCAGACGGCGATGGGAACCGAGGCCGCGATGCACGCCAGCGTCAGGGCAAACAGGGGGTTGGAGCCTGGCCCTGTCGCACGCAGGATGTCGCCGCCGTACACCACGTGCCCGAAATTGTAGAGTGGCACCGCCAGTGTGGCCGCCGCGAGCGCGCAGGCGACCGCCTGGACGTAGCCACCGTACCGCATCCGGCGCGGGAATCCAGCCACGAACGTCAGCAGCACGGGACCGATGGCCAGGCTGCTCGCGTGAGGGATCCAGAGCAGGGCGCCGAGCGGCAACGGCCATTCCTGCCAGACCGACGCCAGGCGCATGGGGGGAGCAATCGTGAAGGTGGCGCACGTCAGCAGAAACCAGGCGCCCGTCAGTGCGGTCACGTCACGCGGGCGGCGCCAGATCACAAAGAGCGCCGCGAGCAGGGTCACCAGCTGCGCGCCGCGCGAGATCAGCAGAATAATCCGCGTCGGTGCGCGCCAGTGGTCGAGGCTCGCCGGCTCCAGACGCAGCACCAGCGTCGCGACCGTTCCGGCACGTTCGACCACCACCGGCATTGCCACACCCAGGTCGAGGATGGTGCTCAGCCACATCAGGGACTCCGCGCCCGGAATCCTGACGTGGTTGAACGCGATGATCCGGTCGCCGACCCGCAATCCCGCCCGCTCGGCTGGCGAATCGGCGCTGACCCTCGAGACGAGGACACCGGGAGCATCTTCTGCCTGCTCCGCGGTGAAGCCCGGGTTCTCCGGGCGCACGAAGTCGCAGTAGATCAGCAGCCCGAAATAGGCGCAGAACGCGCCCGCCATCACCACGATCCATGGGGATGGCCACCCCGCCGCGGGGCCGGCCGACGCGCGGCGGCGTTGCGGGGCGGGGCGTGCGGAAGACCTCGGCAATACGGGCATTACACCTGTGGCGCCGAATGATAACAGGCGGGCGTTCCTTTCCACAGAACCTGGGCAGGACCTCCCCTCCTTGATTGGGATAGTCCGGCGCTCCCAGCTCCCAATCCAGCACACCGCCGAGCAGCCGCTCACCACGCGGTGCATTGGCCGTCGCTCGCGGCGGGAAAGGCGGAAGACCCGGCGCTGTAACGAATCCGCGGGGGTCCTTCATAGCGTGGACAGGGAGCACTCACCAATGACGGAAAGGTCGCCCCGGTATCTACGGCAACACCTCGCCCGTCTGGTCGTCACGCTCGCCGCACTCTCCGTACTCACCGGGTGCTCATTCAAGACGGTCGCCGTGAGGACCGTTGCAAACTCCCTCGCCGGGAGCGGCGACCTCTTCTCGTCCGACGAGGACCCTGAGCTCGTTCGCGATGCCGTGCCGTTCGCGCTCAAGACGTACGAGTCGCTCCTGCAGACGGTCCCGCGGCACCGGGCGCTGCTCGTCGCCACCTGCAGCGGCTTCACGCAATACTCGTATGCCTTCGTTCAGGCGGAAGCGGACGCGGTCGAGCCCAAGGACCACGAGGAAGCCATGCGCCTTCGGGATCGGGCGCTCAAGCTGTATCTGCGCGGAAACCGCTACTGTCTGCGCGCGCTGGACACGAGGTTCCCGGGCATCGAACAGCGCCTCCTGCAGGATCCCATCCCGGCGCTCGCGCGGGCCGGGAAGGCGGACGTGCCGCTCCTCTATTGGACCGGCGCCTCATGGGGCGCCGCAATCGCCCGATGCTGGCCGTCCTGGCGCTCGGCGTGCTGCTCATCACGTATGTGCCGTGGTTGACGCTGGGCCTGCTGTGGCTGCAGGGCCTGAAGCGAGCTTCGGTGATGCAGGGCCCGTAACACATGGCTGGTATTCCTTCTCCGACTCTAGAAGGATCACCCCGATGCGCTCAGCCACTTACGCCGACCTCCTGTCCAACCGGGGCGTTCGCGCCTTTCTCTGGACCCAGTTCCTGGGGGCGTTCAACGACAACGTGTTCAAGGTCGTGGTCTCCATGGTGGCCGTGTCGCTCGCCGCGGATCTGGCGGCTGCGCGGCTGTCCTGGGTCGGCGCGCTGTTCATCCTGCCATTCCTGCTCTTCTCGGGTTATGCCGGCCAGCTCGCCGACACCCGGAGCAAGCGAACGGTGCTCGTCTGGACCAAGGGGCTCGAAGTCTGTGCCATGCTGCTCGGCATCGCTGCCCTTGCGGCGGGCAGGCTCGACGGGCTGCTCGTCGTGCTCTTTCTCATGGGCACCCAGTCGGCGCTCTTCAGCCCCGCCAAGTACGGCATCGTCCCCGAGCTCCTCCCGGATCTGGGACTGGCGATCTGGGGCTTCCTCGTGAGCTTTCGCATCCCGCACGTTCCTGCCGCGGTGAACGCCAACCGGATGCAGCCCAATCCCTGGGCGGGCCTGAGCCACGGCTTCTCGCGATTGCGGCGTGATCGGACGCTGGCGCTCGCCGTGCTTGGCGTCGCGTACTTCTGGTTCCTGGGTGCGCTTCTCCAGCTGCTCATCCTGCTGGTCGGGAAGCACACCATGGCTCTCGACGATGTGCGGATTGCGGTGATGGGCGCGTGGCTGGCTGTCGGGATTGGCGCCGGCAGCCTGGCCGCGGGCCGGCTGTCAGGCCAGAAGGTGGAGCTCGGGCTGGCCCCTGTCGGTGCGTTCGGCATGGGCGCGTGTGCGATCGCGCTGTCGCTGGCGGTGCCGTCGTATGCCGCCGTCTGCGCAACGGTCGGCCTCCTTGGACTTTTCGGGGGGCTCTTCATCGTGCCGTTGCAGGCGCTGATGCAGCAGCGTCCGGCGGCAGGGGAAAAGGGGCAGGTCATCGCCACGGGCAACCTGCTCAGCACCGGGGGTGTGCTGCTGGGGTCTGCGGTTCTGCTGCTCGGAAGTACCCTGCAGCTCTCACCCGAGCGGATGATCCTCGCACTCGGCCTGATGACGCTTGCCGCCAGCGCCTACGTGCTGGTCCTCGTGCCCGACTACTTCATCCGGTTCGCGCTCTGGACGCTCACGCACACCGTCTACCGGATCAGGATCGTGGGGCAGGAGCACGTGCCATTCCGCGGGCCGGCGCTGCTGGTGTGCAATCACCTCTCTGAGGACGTGCTGGCATCGTTCACGATGGCGCGGAAGGCGTGGACCGCCCTGCTCGCAAGGGTGCTGCCCGTCCCACTGCTGCGGCGCCTCTGGGGGGGCGAACGCGCCGGCATCGAT